>NZ_JACVTT010000142.1:0-7490 GCF_016624665.1 Stenotrophomonas sp. S39
CCCCCCGCCCCCGCGCCCCCCGCCCGGCCGCCGCCGGCCATCCCCCATTGGGGCCCGACACGTTCTAAAATCACAGGCTTGTCCCCCAGCCACAGCCCCATGACCCTGCGCCTGCACAACAACCTGACTCGCCAGCTCGAACCGTTCACCCCGATCGACCCGGCCTGTCCGACCCTGTATGTGTGCGGCCCGACGGTCTACAACTACGTGCACATCGGCAATGCCCGCGGCCCGGTGGTGTTCGGGGTCCTGGCCGACCTGCTGCGGCGGCGTTTCGGTGGCCTGCGCTACGCGCGCAACATCACCGACGTGGACGACAAGATCAACAACGCCGCGCGCGAGCAGGGCGTGCCGATCAGCACCATCACCGACAGGTTCGCCGCCGCCTACCGTGAAGACATGGCCGCGCTGGGCGTGGTGCCGCCGGACATCGAGCCGGAAGTGACCGCGCACATGCCGCAGATCATCACCATGATCGAGCAGCTCATCGCCAACGGCCATGCCTACGCCGCCGAGGGCCACGTGCTGTTCGCGGTGGCCAGCTTCGACGGCTACGGCAAGCTGTCGCGCCGTGATCCGGAGGAAATGCTGGCCGGTGCCCGCGTCGAGGTGGCCCCGTACAAGCGCGATGCCGGCGATTTCGTGCTGTGGAAGCCCTCCAGTGACGACCTGCCCGGCTGGGAATCGCCGTGGGGCCGTGGCCGCCCCGGCTGGCACATCGAATGCTCGGCGATGGCCGCCGCCCACCTGGGCGAGACCATCGACATCCATGCCGGTGGCGTGGACCTGCAGTTCCCGCACCACGAAAACGAGATCGCGCAGAGCGAGTGCGCCCATGGCGGCAGGATCTTCGCCCGGTTCTGGATGCACAACGGCATGCTCAACTTCGGCGGCGCCAAGATGAGCAAGTCGCTGGGCAACATCGAGCGCGTGCATGACCTGGTGCGCCAGCATCCGCCCGAGGCGCTGCGCCTGGCCCTGCTCTCGGCCCACTACCGGCAGCCGCTGGACTGGTCTGATGCGCTGATCGAACAGTCCGCGCGCACCCTGGACCGCCTGTACGGCACTCTGCGCGACCTCGCCGATGTGACCGCCACGGCGGCGATCCCGGCCGCCGTCGAGGCGACCCTGGACGACGATCTGAACACCCCGCAGGCGCTGGCCGAAGTGGCCCGCATCGCCGGCGAGGCGCGCCGCGCGACCGATCCTGCCGAGCGCACGCGCCTGAAGGGCGAGCTGCTCGGTGCCGGCCTGGCGCTGGGCCTGCTGCAGGCGGACCCGGCGCAGTGGTTCGGCACCGCCGCCAGCGAAGGCGACGACGATGCACGCATCCAGGCCCTGATCGACGAGCGTGCCGCCGCCAAGCAGGCCCGTGATTTCGCCCGCTCCGACGCCATCCGCGACCAGCTGGCCGCCGAAGGCATCGTCCTGGAAGACACCCCGCAGGGCGTGCGCTGGGTGCGCAAGCGCGCCTGACCCGCCCTGCCCCGTGGCCGACGCGTCCGGCCACGCCCCCACTGTAGAGACCGTTGTGACCGACTCCCCGTTCCCGCTTGAACCCACCGCCGCCGAGGCCCAGGCCGCCATCGCCGAGGAATTTGCCTTCTTCGGCGACTGGTCCGAGCGCTACCAGTACCTGATCGACCTGGGCCGCAAGCTGCCGGCCTTCGCCGACGCCTGGAAAACCGAAGAGCACCGCCTGCTGGGCTGCCAGTCGATGGTCTGGATCGTGCCCGAAGGCAACGCGCAGTCGTTGCGCTTCCACGCCATCAGTGATTCGGCCATTGTCTCCGGCCTGATCTTCCTGGCCCTGCGCGTGTATTCCGGGCGTTCGGCGCAGGAGATCCTGGACACCGAACCGAGCTACATCCAGGACATCGGCCTGGCCCGCCACCTGTCGCCCACCCGCAGCAACGGCGTGGCGGCGATGCTGGCCTTCATCCGCGAGACCGCGCAGGCCCAGCTGCAGCGCGAACAGCCGTGACCGCCGCCGCCACCGGGGACGAAGGCGCGCTGGCCCTGCTGGGCCGGCCGGGCTTTGCCAAGCTGCTGGCCTACCGCATCTTCGCGATGCTGTCCTACCAGGTGGTGGCCGTCACCGTCGGCTGGCACATCTACGAAGTCACCCGCAATCCGTTCTCGCTGGGCCTGGTCGGCCTGGCCGAGGTGCTGCCGTTCTTCGGCGTGGCGCCGTTTGCCGGCTACCTGGTGGACCACCTGCCGCGCCGCCGGCTGGGCATGGTCGCCTGCGCCGGCCTGGTCGCCACCGCCGTGGTGCTGACCGGCGTGGCCACCGGCTGGCTGCCGTTCCAGGGCGTGTGGCCGATCTACGCCGCCATCGCGCTGACCGGCATGGTGCGCGCGTTCCTGTCGCCCATCTACAACGCGCTGTTCGCCCGCGTGCTCGAGCGCAGCCAGTTCGCCCGCGGCGCCGGCCTGGGCAGCGTGGTGTTCCAGTCGGGCATGGTGGTCGGCCCGGCGCTGGGCGGCATCCTGGTCGGCTGGGGCGGCAAGGGCCTGTCCTATGGCGTGGCCACCGCCTTCGCGGTAGTGGCGATGGGCTGCCTGGCCACGCTGAAGGTGAGCGAGCCGGTGCACGACGGCCCGGCCGCGCCGATCTTCAAGAGCATCGCCGAGGGTGCCCGCTTCGTGGTCGGCAACCGCATCATGGTTGGTGCGATGGCACTAGACATGTTCTCGGTGCTGCTGGGCGGCGTGGTGGCGATGCTGCCGGCCTTCCTGCAGGAAATCCTGCACTACGGCCCCGAGGGCCTGGGCATCCTGCGCGCGGCGCCGGCGCTGGGTTCGATCGCGGTGGGCCTGTGGCTGGCCCGCCACCCGCTGCAGAAGAATGCCGGCCGCGTGCTGCTGTTCGCTGTGGCCGGTTTCGGCCTGTGCGTGGTCAGCTTCGGCCTGTCCCAGCATTTCTGGCTGTCGGCGCTGATCCTGCTGTTCTACGGCGCCTTCGACGGCGTCTCGGTGGTGGTGCGCTCGACCATCCTGCAGCTGGCCACGCCGGAGGAAATGCGCGGGCGGGTGTCGTCCATCAACGGCATCTTCATCAGCTCGTCCAACGAGCTGGGCGCGTTCTACGCCGGCACGATGGCGAAACTGCTGGGCCTGGTACCGGCGGTGGTGCTGGGCGGGTTTGCCGTGTTGAGCGTGGCCGGCATCACGGCGTGGAAGAACCCGACGCTGCGGAAGTTGAACCTGCGCGACCTGCAATGAACCTGTAGAGCCGAGCCCATGCTCGGCTGGCTTCTTTGTAGTGCCGAGCCCACGCTCGGCTGGCTTCTTTGTAGAGCCGAGCCCACGCTCGGCTGGCCCATGAAGAGCTGAAAAGCAGCCGAGCATCGGCTCGGCTCTACAGGAGCCATCCAGGCACCCAACAAAAAACCCGGCCGAGGCCGGGTTTTTCGCATGACCAGACAACGAACTGGAATCAGTCGCCCTGCTGCTTCTGCAGGTGCTCCCAACGCTCCTGGGCGTCGATGGTGCGCTCGGCGGTCAGGCGCGCTTCGAGGCGCTCCAGGCCGATTTCCTCACCGGTGTCCACGCAGTAACCGTAGTCGCCGGCTTCCAGGCGCTTCAGGGTGCTGTCGATCTTGCCGATCAGCTTGCGGTAGCGGTCACGGGTACGCAGTTCCAGCGAGTTCTCGGTCTCGCGGGTCGCACGCTCGGCTTCATCGCCGATGTCACGCACTTCCTCACGCAGGTTCTCGATGGTCTGCTTGGACTCTTCCACCAGGTCGGCGCGCCAGTTCTGCAGGCGCTGGCGGAAGTATTCCTGCTGCAGCGGGCTCATGTACTCCTCGTCCGAGCCGGGCTTGTAGCCGGTCGGCAGGATCGGGCGGCCGGTGGCCTCGTCGGTCTTGTATTCGACGACCTTGTACTTGCTGCGCGGGGCCGGCGCCGCCGAACGGGCGGTCACAGCCACGGCAACCTTGCCCACGGGGCGCGACACGGTCTTCGGAGCGGGATCTGGTTTCACGGCAGTTTTCACAGCGGTCTTGGCAGGCGATTTCGAAACGGGCACGGGATTCTTGGATTGCGGGGCCGTCGATGCTGCAGGGGTGGCGGCCGGGGCCGGCTTGGGGGCCGGTTGGGCTGCTGCCACTGCCGCGGTCTTGGCCGGGACAGACTTGGCCGGAGCTGCCTTGGCGGCGGGCTTCGGTGCGGTTTTCACTACCGGGGCCGGGGCCGGCTTGGCAGCCGGCTTGGCGACATTCTTGGTTACCTTCTTTACAGCGGCAGGAGTGGCGGCGGGTTTAGCCGTTGCACCCTTCTTCACCGCCGGCTTGGCTGCCGGCTTGGCCGCGGCCTTCTTTGCCACCGGCTTCGGTGCGGGCTTGGCGGCGGCCTTCTTCGGTGCCGGCTTGGCCACGGCCTTCTTGACCGGTGCAGCCTTGCTGGCAGCCTTCTTTACCACCGGCGCCTTCTTGCTGGCGGCCGCTGGCTTGGTCTTGGCCGGCGCTGCGGCCTTCTTCGCCGCAGGCTTGCTGGCCTTGGCCGGCGTTTTCGTTGCGGTGGCCTTCCTGGCCGCCGGTTGTGAGGATGCTGCCTTGGGGGCCGCCTTGCTGGCCGGCTTCTTGGCAACAGGCTTGGCCGCCAACTTCTTCACAACAGGCTTGGCGGTTTTCTTGGCGGCCTCGACGGCCTTCTTTGCAGTTTTTTTAGCAGCCACGAAACGCTCTTCCTTGGATTCCCCGGGGCCCGGGAAAGCGGGCCTTTATAGCCTACCCGACCCGCAGCAGCAACCTTGGGGGCCTGCTCCATTCAGTCCTGGAGCCAGCGGTCCAAAGCGACGGTCCGACGAACTGGGCCGCCTTGCGCGGTACGGAACCTGGCCGGCACCTCACGGTGCCGGTACCGGTCGCAGGCCATGGGCGACATGCGACCAACGGCCCATCCTGCACAAATGCGGGCTTCATGCCAACTGGCATAAGATGACTGGGTGATCTCGCGCCTGCTCATTGCCCTGCTGCGCTTCTACAAGCGCTTCATCAGCCCCCTGCTGGGGCCGCGCTGCCGTTTTGTGCCCAGCTGTTCTGAATACGCAATGGACGCCATCGCGCTGCATGGCCCACTGCGTGGCAGCTGGCTGGCCGCGCGCCGCCTCGGCCGCTGCCATCCGTTCCACCCCGGCGGCTTCGATCCGGTGCCCGAATCGCCCAACGCCCCCTCTTGCCGTTGCACAGGAAAACACTGACATGTCCTCCACCCTCATCACCAATGCCCGCATGGTCAACGAAGGCCGCACCTTCGACGGCGACCTGCGCATCGAGAACGGCCGCATCGCGCAGATCGGCAGTGGCCTGGCGCCGCGCGACGGAGAACAGGTGGTGGACGCAGCCGGGCGCTGGCTGCTGCCCGGCATGATCGATGACCAGGTGCACTTCCGCGAGCCGGGCCTGACCCACAAGGGCGACATCGCCAGCGAATCGGCGGCCGCCGTGGCCGGTGGCCTGACCAGCTTCATGGACATGCCCAACACCAACCCGCCCACCCTGGATTCAACCATCCTGGAAGCCAAGTACGAGCTGGCACGCGGCCGCGCCTGGGCCAACTACGGCTTCTACCACGGCGCCAGCAATGACAACCTGGAAGCGATCCGCGCGCTCGACCCGAAGAAGGCACCGGGCGTGAAGGTGTTCATGGGCGCCTCCACCGGCAACATGCTGGTGGACAACCCGGAAACGCTGGATGCGATCTTCCGCGAATGCCCCACCCCGATCATCACGCACTGCGAAGACACGCCGATGATCGATGCCAACCTCAAGGCCTTCCAGGAAAAGTACGGCGACGCGCTGACCCCGGACATGCACCCGGACATCCGTTCGCGCGAGGCCTGCATCAAGTCGACCCGCCTGGCCATGTCGCTGGCGCGCAAGCACGGCACCCGCCTGCACGTGCTGCACATCTCCACCGCCGACGAGCTGGCGCTGTTCGAGAAGGGTCCGCTGATCCGCGCCGACGGCAGCCGCAAGCAGATCACCGCCGAAACCTGCGTGCACTTCCTGCACTTCGCCCGCCCGGATTACGCGACCAAGGGCAACCTGATCAAGTGCAACCCGGCCATCAAGGAGGTGTCCGACCGCGAGGCGATCACCGCCGCGCTGGCCGATGACGTGCTGGACGTACTGGCCACCGACCACGCCCCGCACACCTGGGAAGAGAAGCAGAAGCCCTATGCGCAGGCACCGTCGGGCCTGCCGCTGGTGCAGTACGCGCTGGTGGCCGCGCTGGAGCGCGTGCACGAAGGCAAGCTGACCCGCGAACAGGTGGTGCAGAAGTTCGCCCACGCCCCGGCGCAGCTGTTCGATGTGGAAGAGCGCGGCTTCCTGCGCGAGGGCTACTTCGCCGACCTGGTGCTGGTGGAAGACGTGCCGTTCACCGTCAAGCGCGAGGACGTGCTGTCCAAGTGCGGCTGGTCGCCGTTCGAAGGCACCACCTTCCGTTCGCGCGTGGCCTCCACCTGGGTCAACGGCCAGCTGGTGTGGGACGGCAGCAAGCTGGTGGGCGAACCCGCCGGCCAGCGCATGACCTACGACCGCTGATGCGTTCGGCACTGATGATCGGGGCGCTGCTGCTGGCCGCGCCCCTGCTCACCGCACGCCAGGCGCAGGCGCAGGATGGCATCGGCAGCCTGATCGACAGCCGCGTGGTGTTCCCGGCCAGCGCTTCGCAGGGCGCGCTGGTGATCGGCAAGGTGCCCGCCGGCAGCCGCGTGCAGTACGCCGGCCGGCAGTTGCGGGTGAGCAGCTACGGCAGCGTGGTGTTCGGCATCGGTCGCGATGAGAAGGGTCCGCTCCAGGTACAGGTGCAGCGCCCCGACGGTGGCAGCGAGACGGCCACCATCACCGTGACCGCGCGCGACTGGCCGACCGAGCGCGTCAACGGCGTGCCGCCGAAGACGGTCAATCCGCCACCGGCGATTGCCGAGCGGATCAAGCGCGAACAGGCGCAGGTGACCGCCGCGCGCGCCCGCGATGACGACCGTACCGATTTCACCCAGACCTTCATCTGGCCGGTGCAGGGCCGCATCAGCGGTCGCTTCGGCAATGCGCGCGTGTACAACGGCCAACCCGGCGCCGGTCATTCGGGCATGGACATCGCCGTGCCCACCGGCACCCCGGTGAAGGCACCGGCCGCCGGCGTGGTGACGTTCGCCGGCCCGGACCTGTACCTCACCGGCGGCACCCTGCTGATCGACCATGGCTACGGCGTCAGCTCGAACTTCCTGCACCTGTCGCGCATCGACGTGAAGGTCGGCGACCGGGTGACCCAGGGCCAGGTGATCGCCGCTGTCGGCGCCACCGGCCGTGCCACCGGCCCACACCTGCACTGGGGCATGAACTGGTTCGACACCCGCATCGATCCGTTGCTGGTGCTGGAGCGCAAATAACACGTGCCTGTCGTGGCGGGGGGGGGGGGGGGGGGGGGCGCCCGCGGGGGGGGGGGGGGGGGGGGGGGGGGGGGGGGGGGGAAGG
>NZ_JACVTT010000143.1:0-7456 GCF_016624665.1 Stenotrophomonas sp. S39
CATGGACGTACTTGCAGCGTCCCCCGCAACCGGACCCACCCCGCCATCCCAGGGAATGCAGGCTTTTGCTTCTGAAGTTGCCGGCCAGCGGCCGGCATTACCGCTTCTGCAGGTGCAGGGCGCAGCCCTGCCGAAAAGCCCCACGAACGAGACGCGCGTCACTGCCCGCAACACCCGCGCCACTTCGTAAAAAACATTTCATCTTCCATTCGCATAGTGGCGGCGCGCCGTGCCGAGTCGCGGCGGACTCCCCCCATGCAATGGATCCACATGCAGACCCGACACCTCACGATCGCCGTGGCGATCGCGCTTTCCGCCGCCAGCGCGCATGCCGCTGAAACCACCGATGCCACCGCCGACACCGCGCTGAGTGCACAGACGCTCGACACCGTGTCCGTCATCGGCCAGGGCGAAACACGCCAGGTGCAGCGCATCACCGCCGTGGACAAGCAGGTGCTGCCGCCGGGCACCAGCGGCCAGAAGATCCTCGACCGCCTGCCGGGCGTGTCGGTGCAGTCCAACGATGCCTTCGGTGCGAACGAAGAATCGCAGACCATCAGCCTGCGCGGCTTCGACAAGAGCCGCCTCGGCTACACGCTCGATGGCATCCCGCTGGGCGACAACAGCTACGGCAACTACAACGGCCTGAGCATCGCCCGCGCACTGATCGCCGAAAACCTCGCCGGTGCTGAACTGTCGCAGGGCATCGGTTCACTGGGCGTCGCCTCCACCAGCAACCTCGGCGGCACCATCCAGTATTTCTCGATGGACCCGTCCACCGAATTCGGCGGCCGTGCCAGCGTCACCGTGGGCGATGACAACCAGCGCCGCGGCTACCTGCGCGTGGATACCGGCGACATCAACGGCTTCTCGGCCTATGTCTCCGGCGTGCACCAGGACCAGGACATGTGGGCCGCACCTTACCAGAACCAGACCACCCGCCAGTTCAACGCCAAGGCCGTGTGGAACGTGGGCGACCACCGCTTCGGCGCGTTCGTCGCCACCTCGCGCGCCAGCCAGGCCAACTACGCCTATCTCTCCAAGGACATGCTGGACCGTGGCCTGGGCTGGGACTGGAACATCTACGCACCGGACTGGGACCGCGCCGTCGCGGCCGCCTGGTGCGCCCCCGGCACGCGCGATCCGGCCAAGTGCCAGTTCAGCGGCGGCGTCAACAGCATCGACGATGCCTACTACCAGAGCCGCGCGCTGCGCGATGACAACCTGTACTCGGTCGATGCCGACCTGCGCCTGGGCGAGCAGGGCCGCCTGAAGCTGGTGGCCTACCACCACGACAACCGTGGCCAGGGCCACTGGTGGGCGCCGGGCCAGCCGTCCTATCCGGGCACCGACCAGATGCTGCCGATCTCCATCCGCAGCACCAACTACACCATCAACCGCGATGGCCTGACCGCTGCACTGTCGTGGCAGGTGGGCATCCACGAGCTGGAAGCCGGTCTGTGGTACGAGCAGAACGACCACAACGTGTCGCGCAATTTCTACTACATCAGTGGGCCGTTCCTGGATGATCTGTACCTGAAGAACCCGGACCGCCTGCTGTTTAACCAGGACTTCGACATCCGCACGCAGCAGTTCTATGTGCAGGACCGCATGCGCTTCCTCGACCAGCGCCTGACCGTGGACGTGGGCATCAAGAGTCCGAACACGCGGATGCGCGCCACTGCCAAGGGCGGTGTGGAAACCAGCATCGCCTCGGGCACGCTGACCGCCAAGGAATCGGTGCTGCCGCAGGTCGGCCTGGGCTTCAAGCTCAACGCCAACAATGAGCTGTTTGCTTCGTACGCCGAAAACATCGCGGCCTTCGTCGGCGGCGGCAGCGGCGGCCCGCTGCAGGTTTCGCCGGAATCGTTCGCGGCCAGCGCCGGGCTGGAACCGGAAAAGTCGAAGAGCCTGGAAGCCGGCTTCCGTACCTTCGGCGAGAAGTACCAGGCCTCCATCGCCGCGTACAACGTGAAGTTCGACAACCGCCTGCTGTCGCTCAACCCGTGTTCGAGCATCGAAGTCGGCACGCGCCCGGAGTGCGTCACCCGCTTCATCAACGTGGGTTCGGTGAAGAGCCATGGCGCCGAGCTGACCTTCATTCTCAAGCCGGTCGACGGCCTGCAGTGGTACAACGCGCTGTCCTGGAACAAGACCACCTACGAGGATGACTACACCTCCGGCGGTGCGATCGTGCCGGTGGCCGGCAAGATCACCGTGGACACGCCGCAGCGCATGGCGTCCAGCGAGATCAGCTGGAACCGCGATGGCTTCTTCGCCAGCCTGCGCGCCAAGTACACCGGCAAGCGCTACTACACCTACACCAACGACCAGTCGGTGCCGGGCGTGACCACCTTCGATGCCGGTGCCGGCTATGACTTCGGCCCCGGCATGGGCCTGCGCAACATCCGCGTGTCGTTGAACGCGACCAACCTGACCAACAAGCGTTACGCCGGCCAGTTGAGTTCGTTCGCACCGACCGATCCGACCGGCACGCGCTATGCCATCCATGCCAGTGCACCGCGCCAGGTGTTCATGACGGTGGCGGCGGAGTTCTGATCGGGTAGGGATGCAGCATCCACGCATGGCGCGGATCTACCGGGTCTTGGTGCCTCCACGTCGCGCGCCGATGGTGTCGGACCGGTAGATCCACGCCGCGCGTGGATGTTGTTTGCCCGGTAGATCCACGCCATGCGTGGATGCGCCTCAGTCCGCCGATGGCAGGGGCGGCTAGACTGCAGAGGCCCCTTGAGTCATGAGAAGCCTCCCCTTGACCCCCGACGAGTACGACCGCGCCTCCCGCGCGCTGCTGCAGGACTACCTGCTGCAGGCATCACCTGCCCAGCGCCACATCTACGTCGCGCGCCGCAACTACGACGACAGCCCCGAGCTGCTGGCCTGGCTGGCAGGGCGCAGCGAGCTTGATCGCGCGACCGCCCTGCTGATGTACTGGTCGCTGGGCGCGGCCTGGTTCAGCCAGTACGCCGCTGATGGCGACGTGCCCGAGCACGAGCGCGATGCCTACGTGATCGTCCGCAGCATCGAGCAGCGCTATCTGGCAGGCTTCTATGCCGATCATGGACTCGCCTTCGATCCATGCAACTGGCCTGGCCCATCGGTGGGCGATCATCCCGGGCTGGTGGTGCGCCGTGCCGTGCCCGACGCCCTGCTGGCCGCCGTGGTGGGCGCGCGGGCGGTCGATCCTTTCGCGGAGGTGATTGACGAAACCTTCGATGACGGCCTGCCATTGGACGTGGCTGCACAACTGCAGGACCTGGCCGCTGCGATGCAGCCTGATCGTGGCCCGGCCTTGGGCGACGACGTGGCCGGCGACGTCGACATCTATGCTGAAGCGGTGCCACCGACGCTGTCGCCGCTGGCGACGGCATCGGATGCGGGCTGGCCGGTACTTGAGTCCTTCCTGCGCCAGGCATCGCCGCAGCAACGCCATCAGGTGATGCTGTTTGCCGAGGCCAGCTCACTGTCAGATGCGCTGCAGTGGTTGCTGGACCAACCGACGCTGGCGGCATCCAGCGCAGTGGCGCTCTACTGGAACCTGGGCGCGTCGTGGTACGTACCGTTCGTCACGATCGAGGATGCGCCGGAATCGCACCGCTACACCGCTGCGGTGCTCCGACAGATCGAACAGCGCCTGGAGGAAGGCGCCTACGCGGATGACGGGCTGGGTTTTGACCTGGAGTGGAACCGGCCACGGTTCCCCACGCGCTGGCCGGGCCGCGAGGTGCTGCGCGCGATCCCAGCCCTGATGTGGCTGCCGCGCCCGGGTCAGATCGTGGAGGAATCGGACGACGTGGATTTCATCAGCGGCCTGCCCGAAGACATTGCCGATGCGCTGGCGAACGCCCGCAGGTAGAAGCAGTAGATCCACGCCGTGCGTGGATGGGCCTCACCCCATGTACAACCCACCATTCACGGGATAGTCCGCACCGGTCACATACGAGGCTTCATCCGAGGCCAGCCAGGCCACCAGGCCGGCCACTTCCTCCGGCCGGCCCAGGCGGCGCACCGGCACCGAGGCGGCCAGCCGGTCCAGCACGTCCGGTGGGAAGCTGCTGATGGCCTGGCTGGCGATGTAGCCGGGCGACAAGGTATTCACGGTGACCCCGCGCGAAGCGACTTCAGCAGCGAGGGCACGGCTGAAACCGTGCATCGCCGCCTTCGCCGTCGCGTAGTTCACCTGGCCGATCTGGCCCTTGTGGGCGCTGACCGAACCGATGTTGACGATGCGGCCCCAGCCGCGCGTGGCCATGCCATCGACCACCTGCTTGGTCAGGTTGAACAGCGCGTTGAGGTTGGAGGCGATCACCGCATTCCAGTCCTCCACCGTCATCTGCCGGAACAGCAGGTCGCGGCTGCCGCCGGAGTTGTTGACCAGCACGTCCACTTCGCCCACTTCGGCACGTACCTTGGCGAAGGCCGCCGAGGTCGAGGCCCAGTCGGTGGCGTTGCCTTCGGAGGCGATGAAATCGAAGCCCTGTTCGCGCTGTTCGCGCAGCCAGTTGGCCTTGCGCGGCGAGTTGGGGGCGCAGCCGGCGACCACGGTATGGCCCGAACGGGCCAGGCTCTGGCAGATGGCAGTGCCGACACTGCCCATGCCGCTGGTGACGTAAGCAATTCGAAGCGTCATTGCAGAAGGCTCCTTGGTGTCCGGATCAGGATGCGAAGGGATACAGGCCGAACAGCAGGCCGCCGACCATCAACAGCAGCGAGATGGCGATCGCCCACTTCAGGGTGAACTTCTGGTGGTCGGCGAACTCGACCTTGGCCAGGCCCACCAGCAGGTAGGTGGACGGCACCAGCGGGCTGAGCAGGTGCACCGGCTGCCCGGCCAGCGAGGCACGGGCCATTTCCACCGGGGTGATGCCGTAGTTGCCGGCGGCCTCGGACAGGATCGGCAGCACGCCGAAATAGAAGGCGTCGTTGGACATGAAGAAGGTGAACGGCATCGACGCGATGGCGGTGATGACAGCCAGGTACGGGCCCCACGATTCGGGAATGATCGCCAGGAAGCTGTGCGACATCGCCTCGACCATGCCGGTGTTGTTGAGGATGCCGGTGAAGATGCCCGCGGCGAAGATCAGCGCCACCACCGACAGCACGTTGCCGGCGTGGTTGACCACGCGGCGGCGCTGTTCGGCCAGGTTGGGATAGTTGATGACCAGGGCAATGGCGAAGCCGACCATGAACAGCACCGGCATCGGCAGCACGCCGGCGATCAGCGCGCCCATCAGGGCCAAGGTCAGTGCCAGGTTCACCCACAGCAGCTTCGGGCGCTTGATGTCCTCGGCGTCTTCCACCGACGGCAGCGCGTTGTTGTCATCAGACACGCTGTTGTCCATCCAGCTGCCACCCTGCGGCAGGGTCACCACGCCCAGGCGGCGGCGTTCCTTCATGCCCAGGTACCAGGCCAGCAGCAGCACGCCGGCACAGGCGATGACCATCGACGGGATCAGCGGCACGAACACATCGGCCGGGTCCACGTGCAGCGCGGTGGCTGCGCGTGCAGTCGGGCCGCCCCAGGGGGTCAGGTTCATGACGCCGCCGGCGAGGATGGTCACGCAGGTCATGTTCAGCGCGTTCATGCCCAGCCGCTGGTACAGCGGCAGCATCGCCGAGACGGTGATCATGTAGGTGGTCGAGCCATCGCCGTCGAGCGAGATCAGCATCGCCAGCACTGCGGTGCCGAGCACGATCTTCATCGGATCGCCCTTGACGAAGCGCAGGATGATGCGCACCAGCGGGTCGAACAGGCCTGCATCGATCATCACGCCGAAGTAGAGGATGGCGAACATCAGCATCACGCCGGTCGGCGCGATCTTCTTGATGCCTTCCAGCATCATTTCGTCGATGTTGGCGCCAAAGCCGCCCAGCAGGGCGAAGATGATCGGGATGGTGATCAGGGCGACCAGCGGCGACAGTCGTTTGCTCATGATCAAGTACATGAACGTAATGACCATGCCAAAGCCGAGGATGCTCAGCATCATCTGCGGACTCCTTGCGTACTGCGGTTGAAGAGGGGGGGAGGGAGTGCGTGGCTCAGAAGTCGACCTGCAGGCGGCCGGTGACCGCGCGGGTGCGGTCCAGCGTCACCCCGGCCAGGCGGTCACGGTTGCGGCTTTCGATCAGGTCGAGCATGAAGCGCAGGTTGTCGCGCAGGTACCAGTTGCCGCCCAGCGTCCAGGCGGCGGTGCTGCCGCGGCGCAGGTCGGGCGCGCCGTCGAGGTGCTGGGCGCCCCACATCTGGTCGTAGCGCAGCGCCACTTCGAAGGCACCGGCCTTGTGGCGGATGTCCTTCACCCGGGCGAAGCGGCCGGTCTTGCGGTCGTAGGCCTTGCTTTCGCCGGTGACGAACCAGCTGAGCATGCCGTAGGCGGCCATCACATCGCCGCGCTGGGCGCCGTCGTCGAAGGTGGCGCCGCTGAATTCACCCTGCCAGGACAGCGGGCCGCGCACCTGCGCGTATTCCAGCGACCACTTGTTGACGTCGGTATCGCGGCCGGCAGAGAAGTCGACCAGGGTCAGGCGGCTTTCGTCGGACAGGTGGCCGGCCGGGCGCGGGCGGATCTTCAGGCCCGGGGTGCCGTTGCTGCCGGGGTTGTCGTAGGCCTCATGGGCCAGCGACAGGCCCAGGTGCAGCACGTCGCCATCGCTGGGCGAGGGGGCCCAGGTGACGCGGCCACCGGCGGCGCGGCCCTTCACCTGCCAGGCATCGATGCTCTCCAGGCTGTAGAGGCTGGCGGCCCAGGTGAAGTCACCCGGATTGGCCTGCCAGGACGCACCCAGGCGGTACAGCGGCGCCAGCGTGGTGCCGGCGTTGCCGCGTTCCAGGAAGCTGCCGTAGTTGGAACTGGTGCGGTCGTCCAGCGAGAAGTACTGCTTGAACTGGCCCACCGTCAGCTTGCCGGCCTTGCCGAAGCTGCGGCTGAGGTAGACATCCTTGGCCTCGACGCGGTCACCGGAAAAGTCAGCCTCGGCCTTGTAATCCACTGCGAAGAACTTGCCCGACACGTCCAGCCAGGCGCGGCGGATCTCGGTGTCGTCCTTGTTCGGGGTGCCACGGTCGTCGTTGTCGAACGTGGCGAAATCCAGGTGCAGGCGGCCGCCGACGGTGGCGGTGACCGGCCGGTCGTCTTCCGCAAAGGCCGGCGCGGCCAGCGCAGCCAGGGCCATCATGGCGGCGGGGCGCTGCCAGGCAAACTTCAGTTCCACAAACCCTCCCAGGTGCGCGCCGGGCGCGCGGCAATCGTGGGCACCGGATGGTGCGCGGCCGCAGTCTGGGTTGCCGTAGCTGTCATCGTCCTGTCAGCGGTTTGTGCGGTGCAGCGTAAAGCGGGCCGCTGCGCTCGCCGGGCATGGCCCGGCGCTACCAGCGCGACGGTGCCCCGGTAGCGCCGGGCCCTGCCCCGCGGGTTGGCCGCCCCCCCCCCCCCCGCCC
>NZ_JACVTT010000144.1:0-7337 GCF_016624665.1 Stenotrophomonas sp. S39
CGTGGATCTACCGGGGTGGGATGCCTCCATCCACGCATGGCGTGGATCTACCGGGGTGGGATGCCTCCATCCACGCATGGCGTGGATCTACCGGGGTGGGATGCCTCCATCCACGCATGGCGTGGATCTACCGGGGTGGGATGCCTCCATCCACGCATGGCGTGGATCTACCGGGGTGGGATGCCTCCATCCACGCATGGCGTGGATCTACCGGGGTGGGATGCCTCCATCCACGCATGGCGTGGATCTACTGGGGCGGCATGCCGCCATCCATGCATGGCGTGGATCTACCGGTGATGCACCGACACATCGCGCGCCGTAGTAGATCCACGCCATGCGTGGATGCGCCATGCCGAAGCGCCGCGAAATCCCCCGAAAAAAAACCGCTTGACGCCATTCCCAGAACAGGTAGAATTTCGCCTCCCAAGCGGGAATAGCTCAGTTGGTAGAGCGCAACCTTGCCAAGGTTGAGGTCGCGAGTTCGAGTCTCGTTTCCCGCTCCAGATTCAAGAAAAACGCTCCCGCAAGGGAGCGTTTTTCGTTGTGCGGTTACGCCGCTCCTCAATCCCCGTCCGGTGCCGACGCACGCGAACGCATGCCGGTGATGCGTGCTTCTTCGCGTGCCACCTGGCGGTCGGCAAACCACTCCTGCACGTCGCCTGCAAAGCTCGCCGGGCGCCCCTTGCCCTGCACGCCTTCGGCAATCGAGGCCAGGCTGGAACGCGCCAGTTCCTCGCGCATGGCCTTCTGCGCATTGATCATCACCGCGTGGATGCCGCACACCCCGCGGTTGGCCCAGCGCGGTGGGCTGCCATCGAACAGCGCGCAGCGCCCGCGGATCTCCTGGCAATCGAACAGCGCCTTCTGTCCCTCCACCGCATCGACGACATCCAGCACGCTGATGTCTTCAGGCGCGCGCGCCAACTGGTAGCCACCGCGGATGCCGCCGGTGGACTCGACGATGCCGGCCTTTTCCAGCTTGGGGAAGATCTTTGCCATGAAGGCCGCCGGCACGCCCTGCAGTTCGGCAAGGTCGCGGCTGCTGGGGCGCTGCTCCAGCGGCGGGACCAGCCAGAGCAGGCAGTGAAGGGCGTACTCGACGCCCGTTCCAATGTGGGCCATGGGAGCGGTCCAGAAAAATATAACGCGGACTATAGAGGCCTGAGTTACCCGCGGCAAGCGCATGAAGCGCCGTCCAGTGCATTGATTTCATTGGCGTTATGCCTGCGGGAGAGGCGTGCAGGGTTGCCCGCTGTCCTGAACGGCGGCCGCCACCGCGCTTGCACCACATAACGCGGACTCATATGATCCGCGTTATGTGGTGCGCCGGCGCAGCACATCCCCGTGCCCCTGCCGCCTGCGCATCGGGCTGCATGACCCCTCGTTTCCCAGAAGGATTTCTTTCCGTGTCCCAACGCATTCTTGTCATCGGCGCTGGCTTTGCCGGCATGTGGAGCGCGCTTGCCGCCGCCCGTCTTCTCGACCAGGCCGCGCGCCGTGATGTTGAGATCGTGCTGGTTGCACCGTCCCCTGAACTGCATGTGCGCCCGCGCCTGTACGAGAAGGGGCCCGAACGCATGAAGGCGCCGCTGCAGGCGATCTTCGATGCGGTGGGCGTGCGTTACCTTGCCGGGCGCGTCGAGCACATCGACGTGGCCCGCCAGCAGGTGCAGGTGGTGGGCGCGGCGGCCGATGCCGCAGCACAGACGCTGCACTACGACCGCCTGGTGCTTGCTGCCGGCAGCCGCCTGAACTGCCCGCCGATTCCCGGCCTGCAGCAGCATGCGTTCAACGTCGACCAGATCGCCGATGCAGCGCGCCTGCAGGCGCACCTGCAGGGCCTCGGCGAGCGCGCGCAGAGCGCGGCGCGCAACACGGTGGTGATTGCAGGCGCAGGCTTCACCGGCATCGAAACCGCCGCCGAAATGCCGGCGCGCCTGCGCGACGTGCTGGGTGCCGATGCTGCAGTGGACGTCATCATGGTCGAGCGTGCCGATGCGCTGGGTCCGGACCTGGGCGAAGGCCCGCGGCCGGTCATCACCCAGGCCTTGACCGAGCTGGGCGTGTCCTGGCGGCTGGGTTCGGGCGTGGCCAGCGTGGATGCGGATGGCGTGACGCTGGAAAACGGTGAGCGCATCGACGCCGCGACCGTCATCTGGACCGCCGGTGCACGTGCCAGCGCGCTGACCGCACAGATCCCCGGCCAGCACGACGCTGTGGGTCGCCTGCACGTGGACCGCACCCTGAAGGCGAAGGGCGTCGACGCGGTGTTCGCCACCGGCGACTGCGCGCATGCTGCCACCGACGACGACGGCAACGTCGCGATGATGTCCTGCCAGCACGCGATGAACCTGGGTCGCTCCGCCGGCCACAACGCTGCAGCCGATCTGATTGGTGGTGCGCTGATCCCCTATGCACAGCCCAAGTACGTGACCTGCCTGGATCTGGGCCCGTGGGGTGCTGTCTACACCGAAGGTTGGGACCGCCAGGTGGTGCTTTCCGGTGCTGAAGCCAAGGCGCTCAAGACCCGCATCAACACCGAATGGATCTATCCGCCCACGGGTGAGCGTGCGGAGATCCTGGCATCGGCCGACCCGCTGCGGATCGTGGTGGCCTGACGTCGCAGTGAGGCGTCGAGTGCAACGCCCGCGCCAACGGGCGTTGCGCTTCCGGTGCGTTGCGCGCCGTGCAGCGCTTCATCCCCACTTCACCGGCACTCCATGGCCCCGCCACGCGCGCAGGCCACGCTGCATCTTCGTTCCCCTATGGTGATGCTGCGATGCCCCACATATCCTCCGCCTACGACCACGATCTGGTCATCGTCGGCGCAAGCTTTGCAGGTGCGGCCTGTGCATTGGCCGCAGCGCAGTACGGTCTTCGCGTCTGCGTGCTTGAACGCAAGGCAGACCCCGGCGAGCGCATGCACACCACCGGCATCGTGGTGAAGGAGGCGATGGAACAGACCTGGCTGGGCCACATTCCCGAGCACCTGGTGCAGCGCGTCGCGCGCGTGCGCCTGTATGCGCCCAACCTGCGCAGCGTGCAGCTGCAGGCGCCGGGCTACTACTTCCTCACCACTGACACCCCGAACCTGATGCGCTGGCTCGCTGCCGAGCTGCGTGCCAGTGGTGTCGATCTGCGCCTGCAGCAGTCCTTCCGCCAGGCCGAAATCGATGGCGATGGCTGGCAGGTGGAGGGGGCAGGGCGGTGTGCCTATCTGGTCGGTGCCGATGGCGCCCGTTCGCGCGTGGCCCGGCGCACCGGCCTGGGCCAGGTGCGCGACCACCTCCATGGCGTCGAGCGTGAATTCGACGGCCTGCAGCTGGCGCGGGGCGATGCGCTGCATTGTTTCGTCAGCAGGCGCTATGCACCGGGCTACATCGGTTGGGTCGCACAGAACCCTGCCGGCGTACAGGTGGGTCTCGCCCTGCGCCATCAGCCGATGCAGGCGCGGGTGCCGGAGATCGATGGCTTCATCGAACACGTGCGCGACATCGTCGGCATCGCGCCTTCATTGCAGCCATCGTCCACCCGTGCCGGACGGGTGCCCTGCGGCCTGCCTGACGGCCCGATCACCGGCCATCGGCTGATCCTCACCGGCGATGCGGCCGGCATTGTCTCGCCGCTGTCGGCCGGCGGCATCCATTCATCGTGGCGGCACGGCTGGGCGGTCGGTGATGCCATCGGCCGGTACCTGCGCGGCAAAGGGCCGCCCGCCGAGCAGGTGGCGCGCCGGGTGGCACCCACCTTCCGCCGCAAGCGCCTGCTGCGCTGGGCGATGGACCACCTGCAGCAGGACTGGCCGGTCAACGCGCTGCTGCGAACGGCGACGATGCGGCGCGTCGCCGAGCAGATCTACTTCCACCAGCGCGGGGTGCGGGCTGACTGACCCGCAGGGCGACGCTCAGGCGGTGGGCGGTGTCGCCCTGATCTTTGCCAGGCCCTTGACCAGCGACGTGATGTTTTCTGGGTCGCCGCCGCGATCCAGGCGGTCGGACCAGCGCGCGAAGTACTCGCGGAACAGCCGGTTGCCATCATCGGTGAGGTTGTCTTTCGTGACCTGGAAGGTCTCGTTCAACGATCCATCGGCGTTGTAGGGGGATTCCAGCAGCAGCTCGTTGTCCACCAGGAAGCGCATCAGGACTTCGGTGATGTGGGTGACTTGGCGGCGGTAGTCCGGGCGCTTGCTGGACTCAAGCATGGCGGGGTAGGAGTATCTGAGGATGGTCATGATCGGTATCGTCCGGACGCTCAGCCTGCAGGCCTGCTGCGCCGCGCTTTTTCTTCCTTGTAGAAGGTCACATACCGGCGTTCCATTTCCTTGAACGTCCGGTTCCCGCCCCGTGCTTCGGCGCGCGCGAACCATTCAAAGGCCTGTTCAAGGTCGCCCATCTCGTAGTGCGCCTCGCCAACATCGCTGAGCACGTTGTGTGATTTCGGCGAGCCGACCTTGAGCACCTGCTCGCTCCACGCCAGCGCCAGTGGGTAGTCGCCCTGCTGGAACGCGATGGCGCGCAGGCGATCGGTGACGTTCAGCCCGGGCATCTGCCATTGGTGCCAGTTCTCAGGAAACTGTTCCCACACCGCCAGGAATCCAGCGTGCGCCTCGTCGAGGCGGCCGTGGAAATAGTGGGCTTCGGCGGCTTCTTTCAGCGCTTTCAATGCGGCACCGCCGTCGGGCAGTGTCTTGTACATCTCGAAATCGGGTTGCATGACCGTGGCCTCCTTGGCAGGGTCAATGAAAACAGGGGGCAGGCTGACTGACTCGCAGGGCGGCGCTCAGGCGGTAGGTGGTGTCGCCCTGATCTTTGCCAGGCCCTTGACCAGCGATGTGATGTTCTCGGGCTTGCCGCCGCGATCGATGCGGTCGGACCAGCGCGTGAAGTACTCGCGGAACAGCCGGTTGCCGTCATCGGTGAGGTTCTCTTTCGTGACCTGGAAGGTCTCGTTCAACGATCCATCGGCGTTGTAGGGGGATTCCAGCAGCAGCTCGTTGTCCACCAGAAAACGCATCAGGACTTCGGTCATCTGGGTGACGAGGCGGCGGTAGTCCGCGTTCTTGCTGCGCGCAAGCATGGCAGGGTAGGTGTATCTGATGATGATCATGATCGTGATGCTGCGGACACTCAGCCTGCGGGCTTGCTACGCCGCGCCTTTTCTTCCTTGTAGAAGGTCACATACCGGCGTTCCATCTCCTTGAACGTCCGGTTCCCGCCCCGTGCTTCGGCGCGCGCGAACCATTCGAAGGCCTGTTCAAGGTCGCCCATCTCGTAGTGCGCCTCGCCAACATCGCTGAGCACCTTGTGTGACTTCGGCGAGCCGACCTTGAGCACCTGCTCGCTCCAGGCCAGTGCCAGCGGGTAGTCGCCCTGCCGGAACGCGATGGCGCGCAGGCGATCGGTGACGAACAGCCCGGGCATCTGCCATTGCTGCCAGTTCTCGGGAAACTGTTCCCACACCGCCAGGAATCCAGTGCGCGCCTCGTCGAGACGGCCACGGAAATAGTGGGCTTCGGCGGCTTCTTCCAGAGCCATCAATGCGGCACCGCCGTCGGGCAGTGTCTGGTACATCTCGAAATCGGGTTGCATGACCGAGGCCTCCTTGGCGGGGGTCAATGAAAACAGGGGGGCGGGCATCACCGCGCCTCGCCCTCCGGGGCGATACCGTAACATCTGGCAGGGGGCTGGCCTGCCCGTGCGGAACCCATGTTCAGGTTTGGCGAAGAAAGAGGTTGACGGTCCCGTCCAATCTCGGCAGAATGGCGCTCCTTCGACGCAGGTCGAACGGAATCTGCGGGAATAGCTCAGTTGGTAGAGCGCAACCTTGCCAAGGTTGAGGTCGCGAGTTCGAGTCTCGTTTCCCGCTCCAGATCAGGAAAAACGCTCCCGTAAGGGGGCGTTTTTCGTTTGCGTCAGATCTTTTCGCCGACGGCTGTACGGGGCGTTCCCGTGCGCACGCTGCACCACGTGCGTACGTCCGTGCGGTCGAAGCCCCGGCACGTGTTCTTCTGTGCGATGTACACGTACGGAGCGTCGGCCCGGTAGGTGAAGTGGTAGTAGTAGGCCTCGTCCTTGCCGTACAGCCAGGCATTGGAGGAGCCATCGCTGATTACGTACGGTTCGAAGAAAAAGATCGACGACGGTTCGGGAATGAAGTTGCTCCTGTCCATCATCAGCATCATTGCGTTCGATACCAGCTGGGTCGAAAGGCAGGCTGCGAGCGCGCACGCGGCCAGTACCAGCCCGATGGCGGTGGCCGCATGGCGTCGTGCTGCGCTCACGGTGAAGGAGCTTCGCGTGCGGTGGAAGTGCGGCCGCGAAGCGCCTGCCAGAGGGTGATTGACGACACCGACCACAGGGCCAGGAACAGGCTCAGATCCAGCAGCAGCAACCACAGCAGGTGCGTGCCGTAGACCGGCGACTGATGCATCGCGCCCATCGCCAACGGTAACGACCATGCCAGCAGCAGCGCGAAAGCGATCAGCAGGCGCAGCCAGAGCCGACGCCATCGCCATGGGCGCACGATCAGCGTGACAACAGCTATTTCGACCGTGCTCATCACGGCAAAGATCGCAACTGCGCGGATGGGATAGGGCTGCACTTCGCCGGGTTCCAGCCAGCGCTGCATCCAGTAGTCGGTCTGCGTGCCGGCATGAATCAGCGCGGCCATCACCACCAGCCAGATCGTGGCCGCCGCCAGGTAGTACCACCGGGTGTTGCGATCAATCATGCATGGGCTCCTTGCTCGTGCTGCAGGCCGTGGCGCGCGCGGCGAAGCGTGCGCTGGCGGTGATCGCGGCCAGTGCGAGCACGCCCGGGCCGACGGTGAAGTACAGCATGCGCAGCGGGTTGTTGTGCATCAGCGTCCAGCCTGCGAATGCGAGCGGGATGGCCAGTACCACCAGCTTGGCTGCAAGCGGCCGCAGTACGGCGACCAGCGGCTGTGCGCCGAGGAACAGCACGAACGTGTAGTACTGCGCGAGGCCCAGGCCGATGTTGCCGTGCGAGCTGAAACCGACATGGTTGCCATACCAGGTCATGCCCAGTGGCATCAGCGTCCAATAGAGCGCGGCCACCAGCAGGTGCAGCAGCAGGGAGATCAGCAAAGGCTTGCCGTGCAGGAACATGGGCGCAGGCGTCCGGGCGGGGCAGGGTACCCCACCACGCCAGGCCCGGATCAGCGTGTGTGAAGACTGTTGACGGCGTGAAGGAATTTGGACACAATAGCGCTCCTTCGACGCAGGTCGAACGGAATCTGCGGGAATAGCTCAGTTGGTAGAGCGCAACCTTGCCAAGGTTGAGGTCGCGAGTTCGAGTCTCGTTTCCCGCTCCAGATTC
>NZ_JACVTT010000145.1:0-7257 GCF_016624665.1 Stenotrophomonas sp. S39
GTACCGACCAACGGTCGGTACCTACCTTCTGGATCACGTACCGACCAACGGCCGGCACCTACCGGTCAACGCCGGTATCAGCCCAGCAGGTGGGCGACGCCGGAGCGCTCTTCTTCCAGCTCGGCCAGGGTCTTGTCGATGTACTTCTGGCTGAAGTCGTCGATCGGCAGATCCTTGACCAGGGTGTACTTGCCGTTCTCGGTGGTCACGGCGAAGCCGAAGATCACGCCTTCCGGGATGCCGTAGGAACCGTCGGACGGCACGCCCATGGTGACCCACTTGCCGTTGCTGCCCAGCACCCAGTCACGCACGTGGTCGATGGCAGCGTTGGCGGCCGAAGCAGCCGAGGACGAGCCACGGGCTTCGATGATCGCCGCGCCGCGCTTGCCCACGGTCGGGATGAAGGTGTTGGCGTTCCATTCCTGGTCGTTGATCGCATCGGCGATGGAAGCACCATCGGCGGTCGCGAAACGGTAGTCCGGGTACATGGTCGGGCTGTGGTTGCCCCACACGACCAGCTTCTCCATGCCACCGACCGGCTTGCCGAGCTTGGTCGACAGCTGGCTCAGCGCGCGGTTGTGGTCCAGGCGCAGCATGGCGGTGAAGTTTTCCGGCTTCAGGTCCGGGGCCGACTTCATGGCGATGTAGGCATTGGTGTTGGCCGGGTTGCCGACCACCAGCACCTTCACGTCACGGCTGGCGACCTTGTTCAGCGCCGCGCCCTGGGCGGTGAAGATCTTGGCGTTTTCCAGCAGCAGGTCCTTGCGCTCCATGCCCGGGCCGCGCGGACGCGCGCCGACCAGCAGGGCGATGTCGGCATCCTTGAAGGCCACTTCGGCGTCGTCGGTGCCGACCATGCCGGCCAGCAGCGGGAAGGCGCAGTCTTCCAGCTCCATCATCACGCCCTTCAGGGCGGCCTGGGCCTTGTCGACCGGCAGTTCCAGCAGCTGCAGGATGACCGGCTGGTCCTTGCCCAGCATTTCGCCGGAGGCGATGCGGAACAGCAGGGCGTAACCGATCTGGCCGGCAGCGCCGGTCACGGCAACACGAACGGGTGCTTTCATGGGGGTTTCCTCTTGCTTGCAAGCGTTGGATGGAACGCCGCGGGCGTGGCACGCAGGCCTGGCGGGCGGCGGGGAACAGGGAAACGGCCACCGAGGGGTGGCCGTTTCGAAGGGGGATCAGGCGGCGAGGATCTTGTTCCACTCGGCGACGCGGTCGGCCTGTGCGGCCAGCGCGGCGTCGACGTCGCCTTCCAGGGTGATCGAATGGATCACGTCGCCCTGCTTGACCGAATCGACGATGGCCTGGCCTTCCAGGACCTTGCCGAAGACGGTGTGGCGGCCGTCCAGCCAGTCGGTCTTGATGTGGGTGATGAAGAACTGGCTGCCGTTGGTGTTCGGGCCGGCGTTGGCCATCGACAGCGAGCCGACCTCGTGCTTCACGCCGTTCTTCTCGTCCTCGAACTTGTAGCCCGGGCCGCCGGTGCCACGACCCTGCGGGCAGCCGCCCTGGATCATGAAGTCGGCGATCACGCGGTGGAAGATCAGGCCGTCATAGAAGCCCTGCTTGACCAGGTTGACGAAGTTGGCAACCGTCAGCGGCGCCTTGTCGGCGAACAGCTCGACCTTGATCGGGCCCTGGGTGGTGTCGAAAGTGGCGATGAGGGACATGAAGATCCTTGATGCAGATGGGGTTGCGTCTAGCCACCTAGTTTACACCCGGCTCGTGGCAGCGGCGCCTTCGACCATGGGCCAACGGGACCGGTCCCGCCGGCCGGGGGGCGCCGTTCAGCCAGCCCGGGCAGGCCCCTGAATGGGCCTCTGGCCGGGCCTGAAATCAAGGTTTTCGCGAATCGTCAACTTCGACGTATAATGTTGGACTTCTTTTTCCAAATCCGGCGCCGACTGGCCCCCTTTCGTATGTCCATCGAAAACCTTCGCAACATCGCCATCGTCGCCCACGTCGACCATGGCAAGACCACCCTGGTCGACCAGCTGCTGAAGCAGTCCGGCACCCTGTCCGAGCGTACCGTCCTCGCCGAGCGCGTGATGGACAGCAACGACCAGGAAAAGGAACGCGGCATCACCATCCTGGCCAAGAACACCGCCATCACCTGGGAAGACAAGAAGACCGGCATCAAGAACCGGATCAACATCGTCGACACCCCGGGGCACGCCGACTTCGGCGGCGAGGTCGAGCGCGTGCTGTCGATGGTCGACACCGTGCTGATCCTGGTCGACGCCATGGACGGCCCGATGCCGCAGACCCGCTTCGTCACCCAGAAGGCCTTTGCGATGGGCTTCAAGCCGATCGTCGTGGTCAACAAGGTTGACCGTCCGGGCTCGCGTCCGGAGTGGGTCATCGACCAGGTCTTCGACCTGTTCGACAAGCTCGGCGCCACCAACGAGCAGCTGGACTTCCCGATCGTCTACGCCTCGGCCCTGAACGGCTACGCCGGCCTGGAAGACACCGTGCGCGACGGTGACATGACCCCGCTGTACGAAGCGATCATGCAGCATGCGCCGAAGCCGGAAGTCGATCCGGAAGGCGCCTTCCAGATGCGCATCAGCCAGCTGGACTACAACAACTTCGTGGGCGTCATCGGCATCGGCCGCATCCAGCGCGGCACCCTGAAGAAGAACATGCAGGTCGCGGTCATCGACCGTGAAGGCAAGAAGCGCAACGGCAAGGTCGCGCAGGTGCTGGGCTTCCTGGGCCTGGAGCGCATCGAGCAGGACACCGCCGAAGCCGGTGACATCGTCGCCATCTCCGGTATTCCGGAGCTGACCATCTCCGACACCCTGTGCCACCCGGACACCCCGGAAGCGCTGCCGGCACTGACCGTCGACGAGCCGACCATCTCGATGACCTTCCAGGTCAACAACTCGCCGTTCGCCGGCAACAAGGACCTGTCCGGTGGCAAGTTCCTGACCAGCCGCCAGATCAAGGACCGCCTGGACCGTGAAAAGGTCCACAACGTGGCCCTGAAGGTCGAACAGCTGGAAGACGCCGACAAGTTCCTGGTCTCCGGCCGTGGCGAACTGCACCTGTCGGTGCTGATCGAGAACATGCGTCGCGAAGGCTACGAGCTGGCCGTGTCGCGCCCGGAAGTCATCATCAAGGAAATCGACGGCCAGATGATGGAGCCGATCGAACAGCTGGTGGTGGACATCGAAGAAATCCACCAGGGCGGCGTGATGGAAAAGCTGGGTACCCGCAAGGGCCAGCTGAAGAACATGGAGCCGGACGGCAAGGGCCGCGTGCGCCTGGAATACTCGATCCCGGCCCGTGGCCTGATCGGTTTCCAGAACGAGTTCAAGACCCTGACCCAGGGTTCGGGCCTGCTGTTCCACGTGTTCGACCATTACGGTCCGAAGGAACAGGGCGCGATCGCCAAGCGCATCAACGGCGTGATGATCGCCAATGCGCCGGGCACCACGCCGGCCTACTCGCTTGGCCCGCTGCAGGAACGCGGCAAGCTGTTCGCCGCTGAAGGCGACAACGTGTATGAAGGCCAGCTGGTCGGTATCCACTCCAAGGACAACGACCTGACCGTCAACGCGATCAAGACCAAGCCGCTTACCAACATGCGCGCTTCGGGCAAGGACGATGCGATCCAGCTGACCCCGGCGATCAAGTACTCGCTGGAACAGGCCCTGGACTTCATCGAGGACGACGAGCTGGTCGAGATCACCCCGAAGGAGATCCGCCTGCGCAAGAAGTTCCTGACCGAAAGCGACCGCAAGAAGGCTTCGCGCGGCGGCTGAGCCTGACCCGTGAGCCAGAACGGCTACAACCCGGATCCGCACCGGCATCCGGGTCTCCACGTCATCGCCCTGCTCGAAGCGAGCAAGGCGATGCTGGCGTTGTTGGCTGCGACCGGGCTGGAAATGCTCGGTCCGCAGCCGCTTCGCGATGGGGTCAATGCCCTGATCCGGCGTTTCAGCCTGGACCCGGATCACGGCACCCTGCCCTCGCTGCTGAACATGATCAGTCCCGACGCGGTGCACCTGGCCGCAGCGGCGATGATCGGCTACGGCCTGCTGCACCTGGTCGAAGCCTGGGGCCTGTGGAAGGCCAAGGCCTGGGCCTCCTGGCTCGGCTGCCTGACGGCCTCGATCTACCTGCCCTTCGACATCTACGCGGTGCTCCGCCATCCCGGCTGGGCGTCCTGGAGCGTGCTGGCGATCAACCTGATCGTCGTCTACGTCCTCGCCCGCGACCTGCGCAAGCGCCGCCACTGAGCAGCCGCTACACTGACGATTGGAGCCGACCCAGCCGTCCGATGCGCCCGTTCCTGCCTTCCCTGCTGACTTGCCTGATCGCGGCCCTGCCCGCGCTGCTTGCCGTGGGCTGCAGTCCGGCCACGCCCGCGGCGCACGCCGCCACACCTGGCAGCAGCAACGTGCCCTTCCCCTACGCCGAAACCGACATGGCCGACCTGCAGGCGCGGATGGTCAGCGGTGAACTGGACAGCGCCACCCTCACCGCCGCCTACCTCAAGCGCATTGCCGCCCTGGACCGCACCGGGCCGCGCCTGCGCGCGGTGCTGGAGCTGAACCCCAATGCCCTGAAGGAAGCGGCCGAGCGCGACCGCGAGCGCCGTGCAGGCCGCCTGCGCGGCCCGCTGCATGGCATCCCGGTGCTGCTGAAGGACAACATCAACGCCGCGCCCATGGCCACCACGGCCGGCTCGCTGGCGCTGCAGGGCTTCAAGCCCGGCGACGCCTACCTGGTGCGCCGCCTGCGCGAGGCCGGCGCGGTGGTGCTGGGCAAGACCAACCTCAGCGAATGGGCCAACTTCCGCGGCAACGACTCGATCTCCGGCTGGAGCGCCCGCGGAGGCCAGACCCGCAACCCCTACCGCCTCAGCCATTCGCCCTGCGGTTCCAGCAGCGGCAGCGCGGTGGCCGTGGCCGCCAACCTGGCCAGCGTGGCGATCGGCACCGAAACCGACGGCAGCATCGTCTGCCCGGCGGCCATCAATGGCGTGGTCGGGCTGAAGCCCACCGTCGGCCTGGTCAGCCGCGAGGGCATCATCCCGATCTCCTTCAGCCAGGACACCGCCGGGCCGATGACCCGTAGCGTGGCCGATGCGGCCGCCGTGCTGACCGCCATCGCCGGCCGCGATGATGCCGACCCGGCCACCGCCACCATGCCTGGCCGCGCCGTCTACGATTACACCGCGCGGCTGGACCCGCAGGGCCTGCGCGGCAAGCGCCTGGGCCTGCTGCAGACGCCACTGCTGAAATACCGTGGCATGTCGCCGCTGATGGACCACGCCGTGGCCGAGCTGCGCCGCGCCGGTGCGGTGGTGGTGCCGGTGGCCATGCCCAACCAGGGCGCCTGGGACGAGGCCGAGCGCACCGTCCTGCTGTACGAGTTCAAGGCCGGGCTGGAGCGCTACTTCGCCACCTACCAGGCCCCGATGCGCAGCCTGGCCGAGCTGATCGCCTTCAACCAGGCCCATGCGAAGCAGGAACTGGGGCTGTTCGGCCAGCAGCTGCTGCAGGAGGCCGACGCCACCGCCGGGCTGGCCGACCCCGCCTACATCCGTGCACGCAGCGACGCGAGGCGCCTGGCGGGCCCTGAGGGCATCGACGCGGTGCTGGCGGCACACCAGCTCGATGGCCTGATCGCCCCGACCACCGGCATCGCCTGGCCGCTGCGCAGCAGCGGTGACGATTTCCCGGGCGAGAGCTACAGCGCCGCCGCCGTGGCCGGCTACCCCAGCCTGAGCGTGCCGATGGGGCAGATCGACGGCCTGCCCGCCGGCCTGCTGTTCATGGGCACCGCCTGGAGCGAGCCGAAGCTGATCGAGATGGCCTACGCCTACGAACAGCGCACCCGCGCGCGGCAGCCGCCGCGGTTTGCCACCGACGCCCTGATCGACGCCGGCGACCCGTAATCACCTGGTAGCGCCGGGCCATGCCCGGCGGATGGAACCATGCCGCTGCGCTCGCCGGGCATGGCCCGGCGCTACCGTTCGGGTTCCGGCTCCCCCGGCACGATGGCCGCCTCACCATCCTCCGCACCCGGCGAACGCACGTCCGCCGTGCGCGCACGCGGCCCGCGCGGCATGTCCAGCTCATCCTCGTGCTGCAGGCGCGCACGCACCTGCGGCAGCGACTGCGGATGTTCGCGGGCGAGGAAATCCAGCATCCGTTCGCGCACCAGGCAGCGCAGGTCAAAGGCATCGCCGGAGCTGCGCGCACTCACCAGCAGGCGCACCTGGATCGCGCGTTCGCTGGTGTCGGTCACCTGGGTCACGCACACGCGGCCATCCCACAGCGCTTCGCCGCGGCAGATGCGCTCCAGCTCGGCACGGATCGCCGCGATGGGCGCGCGGTAGTCCAGCCAGAAGAACGCGGTTCCGAGCAGGTCGGCGCTGCGTCGCGTCCAGTTCTGGAAGGGGTTTTCGATGAACCAGGTCAGCGGCACCACCATCCGCCGCTCATCCCAGATGCGCACCACCACGTAGCTGCTGCCGATCTCCTCGATGCGCCCCCACTCGCCCTCCACGATCACCACGTCATCGAGGCGGATCGGCTGGGTCACGGCGATCTGCAGGCCGGCGATCAGGTTGCCGAACACCGGCTTGGCCGCGATACCGGCCACCAGGCCGATCAACCCGGCCGACGCCAGCAGCGCCGAACCGATCTTCGCCACCATGTCGAACTGCAGCAGCACCAGCGAGGCGCCGAGGACGATGATGCCGCCCATGATCACCCGGCTGAGCACACGGGTCTGGGTCTGGATGCGGCGCGCTTCCAGGTTGTCGGCCACATCGATCGGGTTGCTGCGCAGGATGGCGCGCTCGATGGCACTGACACCGCGTACCAGCAGCCAGATGAAACACGCCACCAGGCTGATATGCAGCACCCGTTGCAGATTGCCCAGCAGCGGATCCTGCAATGGCGTCGCCTGCAGCGCGGGAATCAGCAGCAGCAGCGGCAATGCCGTGGCCAGTGGCAGGCCGAGCACACGGCCGATGCGCGCACGGCGCCGATCGCGCCCTTTCAGCCGGTGATAGATCCACAGGATCACCCAGGCACCGATGCCACCGATCACCAGCGCCAGTCCCAACGGCCACGCATAGGCCTGCATGTGCTGCCAGTGCACGCTTGCCACCTCCACTCGAACACGCGAATGGACAGGGTCGCGCATGGCGCATGACTGTTTTGTATGCAGGGCTGGCGCCCTGCACCCGCAGAGGCAACGTCAACGTCAAAAGCCTGCATTCCGTGGGATGGC
>NZ_JACVTT010000146.1:0-7090 GCF_016624665.1 Stenotrophomonas sp. S39
CCCCCCCCCCCCCCCCCGCCGCCCCCGGGGGCCCCCCCCCCCCCCCCCCCGGGGGCCCCCGCTCTACAGGTCCACCGCAAGCGTACGGTAGCGCCGGGCCATGCCCGGCGAGCGCAGCGGCGCGCACGGATCCGCCGGGCACGGCCCGGCGCTACCAACAAAAAGGCGGCCCTGCGGCCGCCTTCTCGTGGATCACTTGCCCTTGACGTGCTTCATCAAGCGCCGCTTGGCCTTGACCTGCCGCTCGGTGAGGACGTTCTTCTTGCCCTCGTACGGGTTGGTACCCTCGCGGAAGATGAAGCTCACCGGCGTGCCGATCAGCTTGAAGCGCTTGCGGAAGAAGTTCTCCAGGTAGCGCTTGTACGATTCCTGCAGCTCCTTCAGGCGCGTACCGTGCACGATGAAGGTCGGCGGGTTCGCACCAGCCGGGTGCACGTAGCGCAGCTTGGAGACGTGGCCGCGGATGGTCGGCGGCGGGTTGGTCTCGTAGGCCATTTCCAGCGCCTTGTTCACTTCGCTGGTGGTGAAGGTCTTGTTGGCCGACTCGTGGGCGCGGTGCACCGCACGGAACAGCTCGCGCAGGCCCGAGCCATGCTTGGCGGAAATGCGCACCGACTCGGCCCACGGCACGAAGCCCAGGCGCAGCGACAGCATCGTTTCCGCCTGTTCGCGCTGGTACTCGGTCAGGCCATCCCACTTGTTGATGGCGATGACCAGCGCACGGCCGGCATCCAGCACCGCGCCCAGCACGGTGGCGTCCTGGTCGGTCACGCCTTCGGTGGCGTCCAGCATCAGCACGGCCACCTGGCACTGCTCGATGGACTGCATGGTCTTGACCACCGAGAACTTCTCGACGACCTCGTCCACGCGCGAACGACGGCGCAGGCCGGCGGTATCGATCAGGCGGTACTCGCGACCGTCACGCTCCAGGTCCACGGCGATGGAATCGCGGGTGGTACCCGGCACATCGGAGGCGATCATGCGCTCTTCGCCGAGGATGCGGTTGACCAGCGTCGACTTGCCCACGTTCGGGCGGCCGACGAAGGCGATGCGGATGCGGTTCGGATCGTTGTCCAGCTCTTCGCCGCTGCCTTCTTCGGGCAGGCGCTGGATCACCTCATCCATCAGGTCGTCCAGACCCTGGCGGTGGGCGGCCGACACGGTCAGCATTTCGCTGAAGCCGTAACGGGCGAACTCCGAGCGGACCGTGTCTTCGTCGGTGCCGTCGATCTTGTTGATCAGCAGCAGCGTCGGGCGCGACAGCTTGCGCAGCCAGGCCAGGATCTCGTCGTCCATCGCCGAGGTGCCCTCGCGGGCATCGACGACGAACAGGATCAGATCGGCTTCGGCCGCAGCAGCGCGGGCCTGGCGCGTGGTGGCGCCAGCCAGGCCTTCCTCTTCCTCGGCAATACCGCCGGTGTCCACGACGAGGAAATGGTTGTCCTCGTCCAGACGGCAGACGCCGTAGTTGCGGTCGCGGGTGACGCCGGGCTGGTCATGGACCAGGGCGTCACGCGTGCGGGTCAAAGCATTGAAGATGGTCGACTTGCCGACATTCGGCCGTCCAACCAGGGCGACCAAAGGCAGCATCGCGATTACTCCGTATTAATTTGCCAACCGGAATGCGGTCAGCTTGCCATCAACATTCTGCACCAGCAGCACCCCGTCGACGACGACTGGCTGGGCCAGGAGGGCATCACCGCCGCTCTTGGCCCGCGCCGCCATCGCGCCGTCGGAGGCCTGCAGCCAATGCAGGTATCCCTTGTAGTCACCGACGACCACGTAATCACCCTGCAGCGCAGGACCGGTCAGCGAACGACGCGCCAGGCCGGTCTGCGACCACATCGCGGTGCCGCTGGTCTTGTCCAGGCCGAACACGCCGCCCTTGGGGTCGGTAACGAACACATTGCCCGAAGACACCGCCACGCCGCCGGCACCGCCGTGGTCGCGCGCCCACAGCGGGCGACCGGTCGGGCCTTCGATGGCCATGGTCTGGTTCTTGAAGCTGCTCACGAAGAGCGTATTGCCTTCCAGCACCGGTGCGCCGTCGACGTCGGCCATGCGGTCCAGCTCGGTGCGGCCTTCAGGGCTGCCCACGGTCTGGTCCCACAGGGTGCGGCCGTCCTGCATGGCCAGGGCGGCGACAGCGCCGTCATCCTTGCCGATGAACAGCACGCCCGGGCCGGTGACCACCGGCGCGTTGCCGCGCACGGTCAGCGCCGGCAGCTCGCTGGGGTTGAACCACTTCTGGGTGCCGTTGGAGGCTTCGAACGCGGTGACGCGGCCATCATTGCTGCGCACGAAAACCAGGCCCTGCGAAACGGCCGGGGCCGAAATCACTTCGCCCGGCACACGGGCGCGCCACTTCTCGCTGCCATCGTTGATGTCCAGCGCGATCACCTGGCCATCGAGGGTACCGATGACCACCAGGTTCTCGCCGACACCCGGGCCGCCGGACAGGCGCAGCTTGGCCTTCTTCTTTTCCTTCTGCGGCTCCCAGGTCCAGACCTTCTTGCCGGTCTGCAGGTCGATGGCATGCACGCCACCGGTGATCGCCGCGGCGAACACGTGGCCATTGGCCACCGCCGGGCCCTGGCGCACGCCGATGCGGCGCTCGCCCTTGCCCAGGTTGACCGACCAGGCCTTGTTGACCTTCAGGGTCGGCTCGAACTTGACCAGTTCCGCCGGCTCCTGCGCCTTCTTGGCGGCGGCATCCTTACCGGCGAACCAGCCCTTCATGGTGCTGCAGCCGCTCAGTGCCATGCCCAGCAGCAGGACGGAGGCGACGCGCGTAATCATGACCTTCTGACTCATCAAACCGACTCCGCAGGGGCGGCGACGGTGCCGCCAGCGTCCATAACCTTGGTTTCCAGCACGCGCCGCTGCGGTGCTGCCACGTCCAGCGTCTTAAGCGCCTTCTCATACTGTTCACGGGCCGCATCGCGCTTGCCCTGCGCCAGCAGTGCATCGCCCTGGATTTCCAGGCTGCCGCTGTCCGTCGCGCTGCCAAGCAGCTTGATCGCCTCGTCGCTCTTGCCGGTGGCCACCAGCAGGCGGGCCACGCGCTGGTCAACCACGCGCTGCAGGTCGCCTTCGACCTTCACGCCGCGCAGGGTGGCCAGTGCTTCTTCGTTCTTGCCGGCATCGACCTGGGCCTTGGCCAGCTGCAGGGCCGCCAGATCGCCATAGATGCTGTTCGGGCCAGCCTCCAGCGCCTTGACCGCCTTGGCAGCGTCGTCCAGCTTGTTGTCCTGCAGGCCGACCAGCGCCTTCTGGTACTCGACGTTGGCCGAGGCCAGCTTGCCGCCCTGGTTGGTCTGGTACCACTGCCAGCCGGCAATGGCGCCGATGGCGATCGCTACGCCACCGATGATGCTGGCGCCATTCTTCCGCAGCCAGCTGCGGACACGTTCACTTTGTTCGTGCTCGTCGAGCAGATCGTCGATCGCCATGCGTACTCTCGCCCCGCCCGTAGGGAGGGACCATTGGGATTATCGAAGGTGGTGAAACCGCGTCTCAGTGTGAAACCGGGACAACGGAGCCTTCAGAGGATACCTGAAAGCGGGCCACGTTGGCTCGCTGGTAGGGGGTCAGATCGACGATAGCGCCGTTCTGCTGAACCTGGACCGCCGAGGCATTGCCCAGGGTCACGCGGCTCACCTGGCCCGGGGTGAAGCTGCGGGTCTCGCCGGCCTTGATGAGCGCCTTCTCGACGGAGCCGCCATCCGGACCGGCAATATCGACCCAGCTGTCGCCACTGAACTGCATGTCCAGGTTGGCGGTGGCCGCAGCGGCCGGGGCCGGGCGCGGCACCGGGGCCAGCGACGCCACGTACGGCGTGGCCGCCGGCTTGGCAGCAACCGCCGCCGGCTCGTTGCGCGCTGCCGGCTCGCTGCCGACGGTGGCCGGGGCGACCGGCACGGCGGCCGGGATCGCGTCCAGCGAGGCAGTGTTGGGCGCGGACGGGGTGTTGTCGAAGTGGCCGCGGGTGGCAAACCACACCGGCACCGCCAGCACCGCGGTGATGCCGACATACAGCATGCGCCGGCCGAGGTTCTCGGCGATGCGGCGGGCACGCGGGGTATGGGTATGGCTGACCAGGGTGGGCGGAACCACCGCGCCGACCTGGGCCTGCTCCAGCAGCTGGCTGATATCCACGTTCAGCAGGCGCGCATAGCTGCGCAGCTGGCCGCGGACGAACACCGGGGCGCCGAGCTTCTGCCACTGTTCTTCTTCAAGCGACCTGACCACCTGGACCGGCATGCGCAGGCGCTGGCCGACATCATCAAGGGTCAGTCCGGCCGCCTCTCGGGCCTGGCGCAGGCGGGTGCCGCAGCCGGCCGCAGTATCGAGAGCGCTCACAGTCTGGTCATCAATCACAATGCATCAACCCTGGAGGTTAGGAGCCCGCGTCCTGCGGAAATTCCTGTCGAATCCGCTGCAGGTAACGATCGGATGCCGCCTGATCGCCCAGTCGCGCCTCGATTTCAGACGCAAGTTGTAACACGGAACGTGTGGCCGGTGCAGCCGCAATCCTACGTTCGGCGAAGGCGCGCGCCTCGAAAAACTGGCCACGGCGGAAGTTGAGCTGGGCCATCGCCTCGAGGGCGACGGGGTTGGCCGGCACCATCACCAGCGCCGCACGCAGGTCGCGCTCGGCGCGTTCCACCTGGCCGGCGTCAAGCGCGCAGCGGCCGGCATTGGCCATCGCGCCGCCCGCGGAGGCATTGCCCGGCAGCTGCAGGGAACGGTCGAACCACAGCAGCGATTCGGCGGCACTGCCGTGCTGGCACAGCCAGGCGCCGTAATTGTTGAGTACGTCAGCGCGCTGCGGGGCCAGTTCGGTGGCGCGGCGGAAGCCCTCGCCCGCCTTCTCCGAGCGGCCACGGCGCTCGTCGATGCCGGCCATCAGCATCACCGCGTCCACGCCCTTGGGCCGGGCCTTCAGGGCCTGGCGCACCTTGCGCTCGGCCTCGTCGAGGTTGCCCACCTGCATGTCGCGGGCGGCCAGGGCCAGCTGGTCCTGGTAACGGAATTCCTCGCGCACGCCTGGCGAATCGCGCACGTGGCGCTCCGGGGCGATGTCACCGCCACGGGTGTATTCGTCGGGAAGCTGGGACTTGACGGTCTTGCTGCAGCCACTGGCCGAAACGGCCAGCACCCCTGCAATCAGGACTGGCCAGAGGCGGTCACGCGGCCGCATCGCTCCCCTTCCCTGCCTGCAACGTCTTGTTGAACTCTGCCTGGCGGCGGGTACGGTCCATCACCTGGCCCTTGAGCTGGCCACAGGCGGCATCGATATCGTCGCCACGGGTGCGGCGGACCATCGTCAGCACGTTGCTGTCGAGCAGGATCTTCTGGAAGGCGCGGATGTGCGCTTCTTCCGAACGCTCGTAGCGGGTGCCGGGGAACGGATTGAACGGGATCAGGTTGACCTTGCCCGAATCCTTGGCCTGCACCGCGTTGTCAAACTGGCGCATCAGGCGGGCCAGCTCGCGGGCATGCTCGGGCTTGTCGTTGATGCCCTTCATCAGGGTGTATTCGAAGGTGACCGATTCGCGGCGCTTGTTGGCGCGCAGGTAGCGTGCGCACGAAGCCATCAGCTCGGCGATCGGGTACTTCTTGTTGAGCGGAACAAGGGTCTCGCGCAGCGCATCGTTCGGCGCGTGCAGCGACACCGCCAGCGACACGTCGCTTTCGGTGGACAGGCGATCGATCTGCGGCACCAGGCCGGAGGTCGACAGGGTCACGCGCTTGTTGGCCAGGCCGTAGCCCAGGTCGTCGCGCATCACGCTCATGGCGCGCACGACGTTGTCGAAATTCATCAGCGGCTCGCCCATGCCCATCATCACCACGTTGGTGAGGCGGCGCATCTGGTGCGGCACGTTGCCCAGGTGGCGTGCGGCAACCCACACTTGGCCGATGATCTCGGCGGTGGTCAGGTTGCGGTTGAAGCCCTGGGTGGCGGTGGAGCAGAACGTGCAGTTCAGGCCGCAACCGACCTGCGAGGACACGCACAGCGTGCCGCGGGTCTTGTCGGGGATGTACACGGTCTCGATGGCGTTCTTGCCATCCACGCCCATCGCCAGCAGCCACTTGTGGGTGCCGTCGGCGGAGGGCTTGTCGAACACGATGTTGGGAACCAGCACCTCGGCATGGGCCTGCAGCTTGGCGCGCAGGACCTTGCCGAGGTCGGTCATTTCATCGAAATCGGTGACGTAGCGATGGTGGATCCACTTCATCACCTGATGGGCACGGAACTTCTTCTCGCCGAGAACCTCGACGAAAAACTTCTCCAGGCCCGCGCGATCGAGGTCGAGCAGGTTCTGCTTGCCAGCCGTGGGTGCCGACTTCGGCAGCGGCTGGATGGCGGGGGACTGTACGACCTCGTTCACGGCATTACTCTCAGCGCGAGACGACTTCGGTGGCGGCGAAGAAGTAGGCGATTTCAATCGCGGCATTCTCGACCGAGTCCGAGCCGTGCGCGGCATTGGCATCGATGGATTCGGCGAAGTCGGCGCGGATGGTGCCCGCAGCGGCTTCCTTCGGGTTGGTGGCGCCCAGCAGGTCGCGGTGGGCCAGGACGGCGTTCTCGCCTTCCAGGGCCTGGATCATCACCGGGCCGGAGATCATGAACTCGACCAGCGCGTTGAAGAACGGACGCTCGCGGTGCACGGCATAGAAGCCTTCGGCTTCACGACGCGACAGCTGCTTGTACTTGGCGGCCACGACCTTCAGGCCGGCCTTCTCGAAGCGGGCGTAGATTTCGCCGATGACGTTCTTGGCAACGGCGTCCGGCTTGATGATCGAAAGGGTGCGCTCCAGCGCCATGGGATGTCTCCAATGGAATCGGGCCGCTGATGGCCCGAAGGGTAACATGAAAAAAACCCGCGTCGGGACGCGGGCTTAGCCTGATAAACGTAGGCGAATTGTAAAAGATAACGCGACTGGGTGGTAGAGGGCCTGCGGCCCTCCTGTAGAGCCGAGCCCATGCTCGGCTGGCGTTTGGGCCGAAGAGCAGCCGGGCGTGGGCTCGGCTCTACACGACCAGCCCCCCGCCCCGCCCCGTCACCCCCCGGAGCGGGTTCTG
>NZ_JACVTT010000147.1:0-6980 GCF_016624665.1 Stenotrophomonas sp. S39
GCAGCGCGGTTCTCAGGCGAAAGGCAGCCGAGCATGGGCTCGGCTCTACAACGGGGAAATGGCCTACATGTCTCGCCGTGGTGCACTGATGGAGAGCCCTTCGGTCGCAGCATAGTCTTCGGGCATGTCCAGCCCCGCACTCCGTATTGGCCGCTGGTCGCAGACCGGCAACGTCTACGCGGTCACCACGGTGACACACGCGCGGCGACGCTGGTTCGACGATGAAGCCAACGTCGACCTTCTGATCGAAGCGCTCCGTACGGTGGAGCGGACGGGGCGGACGTGGTCCCTGGCGTGGGTGATCATGCCGGATCATCTTCACTGGCTGATCGAACTGCGACGCGGAACGCTCGCCGGGTGCTTGCAGATTCTCAAGTCCCGCAGCGGACGTTCCATTGCCAGGCGCGTTGATGCCGTTGCACCGATCTGGCAACCGGGCTATTACGATCACGGCCTGCGCAGCGATGAGTGCCTGCGCACGCAGGCGATGTACATTGCGGCCAATCCGGTTCGTGCCGGGCTGGCCACGCATCTTGGCGAGTATCCCTACGCCTGGAGCAGATGGCCCTTGCAGGAGTAGCGCGGTCTTTGGCGAACAGCAGCCGAGCATGGGCTCGGCTCTACAAATTCAGGTGCCGGGGAGTCCTGTAGAGCCGAGCCTACGCTCGGCTCACGCGCGTAGCGCGGCCTTCGGCGAACAGCAGCCGAGCATGGGCTCGGCTCTACAAACGGGAGTGTCAGTCTTCTTCCGGCGGCAGCACGATGGCGTCGTCGTCGATCGCCAGCTTGCCGGCCATCAGCACGGCCTGGGTGCGGTTGGTCACGCCCAGCTTGCGCAGGATGGCGGTGACGTGGGCCTTGATCGTGGCTTCGGAGACGTTGAGGTCGTAGGCGATCTGCTTGTTCAAGCGGCCGGCGCCGAGCATCTGCAGCACGCGGAACTGCTGCGGGGTCAGTTCGCGCAGGCGCTGGCCGACTTCGCGTTCCTCGCTGCCGGTGGGCGGCACGTTGTGCGCTTCCGGCGGTGCCCAGGTCTCGCCATCGAGGATGGTGCCCAGCGCGTGGCCGATCGTGTCCGAGTCGGCCGACTTGGGAATGAAACCCAGTGCGCCGTGATCGAGCGCGCGGCGCATCACCGTCGCTTCTTCGCGCGCGGACACCACCACCACCGGCAGGTGCGGGTGCAGCGAGCGCATGTGCACCAGCGCGTTGAACCCCTGCGCGCCGGGCATGTTGAGGTCCATCAGGACCAGGTCGGCGTCGTTGTGCTGGTCGGCCAGCGCGTACAGCGCTTCCACGCTGTCGGCCTCGAACAGCTGCACGCCCGGGATGACCCGCTGCACGGCCCCTCGCAGGGCTTCGCGGAACAACGGGTGGTCATCGGCAATCAGGAGGGTGGTCATGGTCGGGGGGAACCGTGGGGGAAAACAGTGCGGGGTCAGATCCCTTTCCGTCAGGAAAGGGATCTGACCCCTTGGTGGCCGGAGTTCACTGGGGTCAGAGCCCTTTCCTGGTGGAAAGGGATCCGACCCCGAAGCCCCGGCCCGGATGGTCCATCAGCGGACCTTGCGTTCGTCCACCAGCGACGCCACCACCGACGGATCGGCCAGGGTCGAGGTGTCGCCAAGCTGGTCCGGCGCGTTCTCGGCGATCTTGCGCAGGATGCGGCGCATGATCTTGCCCGAGCGGGTCTTGGGCAGGCCCGGCGCCCACTGCAGGTGGTCCGGCGTGGCGATGGGGCCGATTTCCTTGCGCACCCACGCCACCAGCTCCTTGTGCAGCTCGTCGCTGGGGGTTTCGTCGGCCACCAGGGTCACGTAGGCATAGATGCCCTGGCCCTTGACGTCGTGCGGGAAGCCCACGACGGCGGCTTCTGCCACCTTCGGGTGCGAAACCAGCGCGCTCTCCACTTCGGCGGTGCCGATGCGGTGGCCGGACACGTTGATCACATCGTCCACGCGGCCGGTGATCCAGTAGTAGCCGTCTTCATCGCGGCGGCAACCGTCGCCGGTGAAGTAGCTGCCCGGGTAGGTGCGGAAATAGGTGTCGATGAAGCGCTGGTGGTCGCCGTAGACCGTGCGCATCTGGCCCGGCCAGGAATCACGGATGATCAGGTTGCCCTCGGTCGGGCCGTCCTGGATCTCGCCATCGGCATTGACCATCGCCGGCTGCACGCCGAAGAAGGGCAGGGTGGCCGAACCCGGCTTGAGGTCCATCGCGCCGGCCAGCGGCGAGATCAGGATGCCGCCGGTCTCGGTCTGCCACCAGGTATCGACGATCGGGCAGCGGCTGTCGCCGACCACCTCGTAGTACCAGCGCCAGGCTTCGGGGTTGATCGGCTCGCCGACGCTGCCGAGCAGGCGCAGCGAGGCGCGCGACGTCTTCTTCACCGGCTCCTCGCCTTCGCGCATCAGGGCACGGATGGCGGTGGGCGCGGTGTAGAAGATGGTTACCTGGTGCTTGTCGATGACATTCCAGAAACGCGAGGTGTCCGGGTAGTTCGGCACGCCTTCGAACATCAGCGAGGTCGCGCCGTTGGCCAGCGGGCCGTACACGATGTAGCTGTGGCCGGTGACCCAGCCGACATCGGCGGTGCACCAGTAGATGTCGTCCTCGCGCAGGTCGAACACCGCTTCATGGGTGTAGGCCGCGTACAGCAGGTAGCCACCGGTGGTGTGCAGCACGCCCTTCGGCTTGCCGGTGGAACCGGAGGTGTAGAGGATGAACAACGGGTCTTCCGCGTTCATGCGTTCCGGCTCGCAGGTGGACGGCTGGCTGTCCACCACGTCGTGGAACCAGCGGTCGCGCGGGGCCTGCATGTCCACCGCGCCGCCGGTGTGGCGCACCACCAGCACGGTTTCGACGGTATTGGTGCCCGGCAGCTTCAGCGCGGCATCGACGTTGGCCTTCAGCGGAATCCTGCGGCCACCACGCAGGCCTTCGTCGGCAGTGATGATCAGCTTGCTCTGGCAATCGCTGACACGGTCGGCGATCGAGTTCGGCGCGAAGCCACCAAACACCACCGAGTGGATGGCACCGATGCGCGCGCAGGCCAGCATGGCCACGGCCGCGTCGACGATCATCGGCAGGTAGATGGTGACCCGGTCGCCCTTCTTGACGCCCAGGTTGCGCAGTGCGTTGCCGAGGCGGCAGGTGCGCTCGTACAGCTCGCGGTAGGTCACGTGCTGGGCCGGCGCGTCCGGGCCGTCCGGTTCGAACAGCAGGGCGGTCTTGTCGCCGCGCTTTTCAAGCTGGCGGTCCAGGCAGTTCACGCTGGCGTTGAGCTCGCCGTCCTCGAACCACTTGATGCGGAAGTCGGCCAGGTCGTAGCTGACGTTCCTGATCTTCGTCGGCTTGCGCATCCAGTCCAGCCGTTCGGCGGCCTTGCCCCAGAACGCATCCGGGTCGGACACCGAGGCCTGGTACTGCTGCTGGTAGGACGTCTTGTCGATGCGTGCCTTGGCGGCGAACTGCGGATCGACGGGGTAGATATCAGCCATGGCACCCTCACTTGCACGTTGACTTTGTATGTGCGGTCGCAGCATCGCAGCGACCCTCCGCCACCAGTTTGCCCCATCCACCCCCGGTCGCGTCACCACGGCGCTTAGACCATGGTCGAAAGACGGCGCTCTGCAGGCCCGGGTTCGACCAATGGCGAATACCGCTATACATAAACGCCCCGCAGTCTCGGCTCGACCGTGCCCCACGCGCGGCATCACCTTGCCACTTGGGAGAGAGGGCAACATGAGCCACCGTACGTTGAAAGCCGTGCGCAAACCTTTGGCGGCCTGCTTGCTGGTCGCCCTGGTCGCACCGGGCATGGCGTTTGCAGAGACCGCCAAAGAGAAAGCACTGGAAGCACGCGTCGCTGAACTGGAACGCCAGGTCCAGGCGCTGCTGTCCTCGCAGCAGCAACAGCAGACCCAGATCGTCCAGACCCAGCAGGCCGTGACCGATGTCCGCGCCGTGCAGGCCGAGCAGAAGCCGCTCGCACAGGTGCCGGCCGGCAAGCAGCCGATCCAGGTCACCACCATCACCCCGGGCGCCGCGCCGGGCACCACGGTCAAGATCGGCGGCTTCATCAAGGCCGATTTCCTGGCCACCCAGACCAGCGATGGCCAGCTGGCCGACGATGCCACCGGCCGCGCGCTGTACCTGCCGGGGCAGACCCCGGTGGCCGGCGCCGGCGGCTCGGGCAAGCGCTCGGACGTGGACTACAACGCCCACGCCAAGTTCTCGCGTTTCAACATCGGCATCGACAACGTCAGCGAGTCGGGCAACAAGTCCGGCGCGATGTTCGAGATGGATTTCTTCGGCAATTCGCTGGGCAACCAGACCGCCACCAACACCTACGGCGTGACCCTGCGCCACGCCTACATGTACTGGAACAACTGGCTGGCTGGCCAGACCTGGTCCAACTTCATGGATGCGGCGGCGCTGCCGGAAGCGGTCGACTTCGTCGGCCCGACCGATGGCGTGATCTTCGTCCGCCAGGCCCAGGTGCGTTACACGCAGGGCGGCTTCAGCGTCGCTCTGGAAAACCCGGAAACCACCACCCTCACCGGCACCCGCAACCCGGTCACCGGCGCGTGGACCAACACCAGCGCCAACTCCGACCGTGGCAGCCTGCCCGACCTGACGATGCGTTACGGCTGGAAGGGTGACTGGGGCACCTTCGGCGTCGGCGGCATCGTCCGCCAGCTGAAGGTCGACAACCAGGCCACCAACGCGAAGGCCGACAAGGTGGCTGGCGGCCTGACCCTCGGCGGCAAGTGGGTGATGGGCGGCAATGATTCGCTGCATTACCAGCTGACCGGTGGCGAAGGCATCGCCCGTTACATCGGCCTGGGCGTCACCGCGGATACCGCCTACGACATCGCCCGCGACGAGCTCAACCCGACCGGCGTGCTGGCCGGCTACGTCGGCTGGCGCCATGCGTTCACCCCGAAGCTGCGCACCAACCTGATCTACGCCCGCAGCGACTACGACAACGATGGCAGCCTGGGGCCGCTGGTCACCAAGAGCGTGCAGAGCATCCGCGGCAACATCTTCTACACGCCGATGCCCAAGGTCGATATCGGTGCCGAGTACATGTACGGCGTGCGTGAGATCGAGGACGGCCGCAAGGGCGACATCAACCGCGTGCAGTTCACCACGAAGTACAGCTTCTGAATGCGTGCCGACCAACGGTCGGCACCAGCCTAGATCGAGTGCCGGCCAACGGTCGGCACCCACCAACAACGATTGCTTCGGAGGGGAAGCGTCCCATGTCAACAACACCTGCACCGGCGAAAGCCGAACTCACCCAGGGCCACAAGAAGGTCATCTTCGCGTCCAGTCTGGGCACTGTTTTCGAGTGGTATGACTTCTTCCTGTATGGCTCGCTCGCGGCCATCATCGCCAAGCAGTTCTTCAGTGGCGTCAACGAAACCACGGGCATGATCTTCGCCCTGCTGGCCTTCGCCGCCGGCTTCTTCGTGCGTCCGTTCGGCGCGGCCTTCTTCGGCAGCCTCGGCGATCGCATCGGCCGCAAGTACACCTTCCTGGTCACCATCCTCATCATGGGCATCTCGACCTTCCTGGTCGGCGTGCTGCCCAACTACGCCTCGATCGGTTTCGCAGCACCGGTGATCCTGATCGTGCTGCGCCTGGCCCAGGGCCTGGCGATGGGCGGTGAGTACGGTGGCGCGGCGACCTACGTGGCCGAACATGCGCCGGCAGACAAGCGCGGCCTGTACACCAGCTTCATCCAGTGCACGGCCACGCTCGGCCTGTTCATGTCGCTGCTGATCATCCTGGCCTGCCGCTACTTCCTGGGCAACGAAGCCTTCGAAGCCTGGGGCTGGCGCATTCCGTTCCTGGTCTCGATCGTGCTGCTGGGTATTTCGGTGTGGATCCGCCTGCAGCTGAGCGAATCGCCGCTGTTCCAGCAGATGAAGGCCGAAGGCAAGGGTTCCAAGACCCCGTTCCGTGACAGCCTGAGGGGCGGCAACCTGAAGCTGATGCTGCTGGTCCTGCTGGGTGCCGCAGCCGGCCAGGCCGTGGTCTGGTACGGCGGCCAGTTCTACGCGCTGTTCTTCCTGAGCAGCATGCTGAAGGTCGACGCCACCACCTCCTACCTGCTGATCGCCGCCGCGCTGGCGCTGGGCGTGCCGTTCTTCATCTTCTTCGGTTGGCTGTCCGACCGTATCGGCCGCAAGAAGATCATCCTGGCCGGCTGCCTGCTGGCTGCCGTCACCTACATTCCGATCTTCAAGGGCCTGACCCACTTCGCCAACCCGGCCATCGAAGAAGCCCGCAGCAACTCGCCGGCACTGGTCGTGGCTGATCCGAGCACCTGCTCGTTCCAGTTCGATCCGGTCGGCCTGCGCAAGTTCACCAGCTCCTGCGACGTGGCGACCGCCGCGCTGACCAAGGCGGGCGTGCCGTACGACGTGCAGCCGGCCGCTGCCGGTTCGCTGGCCATGGTGAACGTGGGCAGCGCCAGCGTCACCTCGTACGAGGCCGCCGGCCTGACCAAGGAAGAAGGCAAGGCCAAGGCCGATGCCTTTGGTGCGGAGCTGAAGGGTGCACTGACCACGGCGGGCTACCCGGCCAAGGCCGATGGTTCGCGCATCAACATCGCCGGCACGATCTTCATGCTGTGGCTGCTGGTGCTGTACGTGACCATGGTCTACGGCCCGATCGCCGCCTACCTGGTTGAACTGTTCCCGACCCGCATCCGCTACACCTCGATGTCGCTGCCGTACCACATCGGCAACGGCTGGTTCGGTGGCTTCCTGCCGGCGATCTCCTTCGCGCTGGTGGCCGGTACCGGCAACCTGTACTACGGCCTGTGGTACCCCATCATCATCGCGCTGATGTCGGTGGTGATTGGCGGCCTGTTCCTGCGTGAAACGAAGAACGTGGACATCACCAAGTAACCGGCGTGGGGGGCCGCCCGGCGCCCCCCCCCCCCCCCCCCCCCCCCCCCAGGGGGG
>NZ_JACVTT010000148.1:0-6949 GCF_016624665.1 Stenotrophomonas sp. S39
CGATATCTGACAGATGTGCCGACCAACGGTCGGCACCCACCAACAGCCGCATGAAACTGTCAGGGGTGGGGCGCAGCCCTGCCGAGACACCCCCGCCGGGGTAAACTAGCCGGATGGCTTCCCGTCCCGCGCACGAACTGCTCCAACGCGTCTTTGGTTACGACGATTTCCGTGGTCCCCAGCAGGACATCGTGGAGCACGTGGCTGCCGGTCATGACGCACTTGTCCTCATGCCCACCGGCGGCGGCAAGTCGCTGTGCTACCAGGTCCCGGCCCTGCTGCGCGACGGTTGCGGCATCGTCATCTCCCCGCTCATCGCGCTCATGCAGGACCAGGTCGAAGCCCTGCGCCAGCTCGGCGTGCGCGCCGAATACCTGAACTCGACCCTGGATGGCGAAACCGCCGCCCGCGTCGAGCGCGAGCTGCTGGCCGGCGAACTGGACATGCTCTATGTCGCCCCCGAGCGCCTGCTGACCGGCCGCTTCCTGTCCCTGCTCTCGCGCAGCCACATCGCCCTGTTCGCCATCGACGAGGCGCACTGCGTGTCGCAGTGGGGCCACGATTTCCGCCCCGAGTACCGCCAGCTGACCGTCCTGCACGAGCGCTGGCCGGATATTCCGCGCATCGCCCTCACCGCCACCGCCGACCCGCCCACCCAGCGCGAGATCGCCGAGCGCCTGGACTTGGCCGAGGCCCGGCACTTCGTCAGCTCCTTCGACCGTCCCAACATCCGCTACACCGTGGTGCAGAAGGACAACGCCCGCAAGCAGCTGACTGACTTCCTGCGCGGCCACCGCAGCGAGGCGGGCATCGTTTACTGCATGTCGCGGCGCAAGGTCGAGGAGACCGCCGAGTTCCTCTGTGGCCAGGGTTTCAATGCCCTGCCCTACCACGCCGGCCTGCCGCCGGAGGTGCGGGCCAACAACCAGCGCCGCTTCCTGCGCGAGGACGGCATCGTCATGTGCGCCACCATCGCCTTCGGCATGGGCATCGACAAGCCGGACGTGCGCTTCGTGGCGCATACCGACCTGCCCAAGTCGATGGAAGGCTATTACCAGGAAACCGGCCGCGCCGGCCGCGACGGCGAGGCCGCCGAGGCCTGGCTGTGCTACGGCCTGGGCGATGTGGTGCTGCTCAAGCAGATGATCGAGCAGTCCGAGGCCAGCGAGGAACGCAAGCAGCTGGAGCGGTCCAAGCTGGACCACCTGCTGGGCTACTGCGAATCCATGCAGTGCCGCCGCCAGGTGCTGCTGGCCGGCTTCGGCGAAACCTACCCGCAGCCCTGCGGCAACTGCGACAACTGCCTGACCCCGCCCGCCGCCTGGGATGCCACCATCCCCGCGCAGAAGGCACTGAGCTGCGTCTACCGCAGCGGCCAGCGCTTCGGCGTCGGCCACCTGATCGACATCCTGCGTGGCAGCGAGAACGAGAAGATCAAGCAGCAGGGCCACGACAAGCTGAGCACCTATGCCATCGGCCGCGACCTGGATGCGCGCACGTGGCGCAGCGTGTTCCGCCAGCTGGTGGCGGCCAGCATGCTGGAAGTGGACAGCGAGGGCCATGGCGGCCTGCGCCTGACCGACGCCAGCCGTGACGTGCTGACCGGCCGCCGCCAGGTCAGCATGCGCCGCGATGCCGCCAGCACCAGCGGCGGCCGCGAACGCAGCGCGCAGCGCACCGGCCTGTCGGTGCTGCCGCAGGACCTGGCCCTGTTCAACGCCCTGCGCGGCCTGCGGGGCGAGCTGGCGCGCGAACAGAACGTGCCGGCCTTCGTGATCTTCCACGACAGCACCCTGCGCAACATCGCCGAACAGCGGCCGACCAGCCTGGACGAACTGGCCCGGGTCGGCGGCATCGGCGGCACCAAGCTGAGCCGCTACGGCCCGCGCCTGGTGGAGATCGTGCGCGAGGAAGGCTGACCATTCTGTCCGGCCGCGCTTCGTGTATGCCGTTGTAGAGCCGAGCCCATGCTCGGCTGCCGCTGGCCCGTAGAGTCGAGCTTGCTCGACTGCTCCGCTCACCCAGTCGAGCAAGCTCGACTCTACGAAACCGTCCCTCGTCCTGCTCCAACCTTGAACGCGCCATTCAGCAAGAAGTGCATCGCGCGCCGCTTGCCGCTAGATTGACGCCCATGTCCCTCGCCTCGACCCTGCTCCGCGTCGTGCTCATGCTCAGCCTGTTGCTCAACGGGCTGAACGCGGCCATGGCCAGCGGGCACGAGCAGATGGGCCAGATGGCGCCCGCCATGGCCGCCGCAGACGCGGCCGAGGGGGATTGCCATCACCACGCCGGCATGAAGGCCGAGCCCGCGCCCCAGGCCGAAGCTCCGGCCCACGATGCCCACTGCCAGATCAAGGACTGCGTGCGCAGCTGCGCCCAGCACCCGTTGCTGGCCGTGCAGCCGCAGCCGTTCCTGGCCGGCCCGGCACTGTCGCTGGCCCCGCAGCCGATGCCCGGCGCTGGCCGCCCGGCACCGCCGCTGCCGTCCATCTCACGCCCTCCCATCGGCTGATTCCACGCGTACCGCTGCCGGCGTCCTGCCGGCGCCTTCCCGTGTCTGGAGTCACCCCATGAATACCCGCATTCCCCCCGGCCCGGGCGGCCTGCCCATGCCGTCGCGCCGCCTGTTCGTACAGGGCCTGGCCGCTGGCGGCGTAGTGGCCGGCGCCACCGCCATCGGCGTGCCGCAGCGCGCGCTTGCCGCGGCCAGCGCCACCCCGCGCCTGGCCGGCGCGCCCGCCGTGCTCACCGATACCCGCGTCGAGCTGGCCATCGGCGAGTCGCTGGCCAATTTCACCGGCCGCACCCGCCCGGCCATCACCGTCAACGGCTCGCTGCCCGCGCCCATCCTGCGCTGGCGCGAAGGCCAGATCGTAGACCTGTTCGTGCGCAACACGCTCGACCGCCACCCCACCTCCATCCACTGGCACGGCATCCTGCTGCCGGCCAACATGGACGGCGTGCCCGGCCTCAGCTTCAACGGCATCGGCCCCGGCGAGACCTACCACTACCACTTCCAGCTGAGGCAGTCGGGCACCTACTGGTACCACAGCCATTCGATGTTCCAGGAGCAGGCCGGCCTGTACGGCGCGCTCATCATCGACCCGGCCGAACCGGCGCCATACCACCACGACCGCGAGCACGTGATCCTGCTCTCGGACTGGACCGACATGGACCCGGGCGCGCTGTTCCGGCGCATGAAAAAGCTGGCCGAGCACGACAACTACTACAAGCGCACCCTGCCCGACTTCGTGCGCGACGTGCGCCGCGATGGCTGGTCGGCCGCCGTGGCCGACCGTGGCATGTGGGGCCGGATGCGGATGACGCCCACCGACATCTCCGACGTCAACGCCCACACCTACACCTACCTGATGAACGGCACGGCTCCGGCCGGCAACTGGACCGGGCTGTTCCGCAGCGGCGAGAAGGTGCTGCTGCGCTTCATCAACGGCGCCTCGATGACCTACTTCGACGTGCGCATCCCCGGCCTGAAGTTGACCGTGGTCGCCGCCGACGGCCAGTACATCCACCCGGTCAGCATCGATGAATTCCGCATCGCCCCGGCCGAGACCTATGACGTGCTGGTGGAACCGACCGGGCAGGACGCCTTCACCATCTTCTGCCAGGACATGGGCCGCACCGGCTTCGCCGCCGGCACCCTGGCCGTGCGCCATGGCCTGCAGGCACCGGTGCCGCAGCGCGACCCGCGCCCGCTGCTGACGATGAGCGACATGGGCCACGACATGAGTGGCCACGGCGGCCATGACATGGCCGCGATGAAGAGCATGGAAGGCGGCTGCGGCGCCAGCATGGGCCACGGCGCGCATGGCGGCGACAGCACCAGCATGGCACCGCAGCACCCGGCCAGCGAACGCAACAACCCGCTGGTGGACATGCAGAGTTCGGCCAGCGAGCCGAAGCTGGATGACCCCGGCATCGGCCTGCGCGACAACGGCCGCCAGGTGCTCACCTACGGCGCCATGCACAGCCTGTTCGAAGACCCCGATGGCCGCGAGCCGAGCCGCGAGATCGAGCTGCACCTGACCGGGCACATGGAAAAATTCGCCTGGTCGTTCGACGGTATTCCCTTCGCCAGCGCCGAACCGCTGCGGTTGAACTACGGCGAGCGCATGCGCATCGTGCTGGTCAACGACACCATGATGCAGCACCCCATCCACCTGCACGGCGTGTGGAGCGACGTGGAAAACGCACAGGGTGAATTCCAGGTGCGCAAGCACACCGTGGACATGCCGCCGGGCACCCGCCGCAGTTACCGCGTGCGCGCCGATGCGCTCGGCCGCTGGGCGTACCACTGCCACCTGCTGTACCACATGGAAGCAGGCATGATGCGCGAAGTGAGGATCGAAGAATGAGCCGTCACCTCTCCCGCAGCCTGCTGGCCCTGGGCCTGGCCGCTGCCTTGCCTGCGTTCGCGCAGTCGCATGACGCGCATGCCGGCCATGACATGGCCACGCCCACACCGGCGCCGGTCGATCACTCGACGATGGACCACTCGAAGATGGATCACTCGAAGATGGATCATTCGAGCATGGACCATGGCGCAATGGATCATTCGCAGATGGACCATTCGGCGATGGGCCACGACATGCCCATGCCCGCGCCCAGCGAACCCCGCGAGCCCATCCCGGTGCCCACCGATGCCGACCGCGCTGCCGCCTTCCCGCCCATCGACCATGGCGCCATGGAACACGCCCCGGACATCAACAGCCTGCTGCTGATCGATCGCCTGGAACACTGGGACGGCAGGAACGGTGATGGCCAGGCCTGGGAGGCCACCGGCTGGATCGGCGGCAACATCAACCGCCTGTGGCTGCGCAGCGATGGCGAGCGCAGTGGTGGCCGCACCGCGTCTTCGTCGCTGGAAGCGCTGTACGGGCGCAGCGTGTCGCCGTGGTGGGACGTGCTGGTCGGCGTACGCCAGGATTTCCGCCCGGCCGATTCGCGCACCTGGGCCGCCATCGGCATCCAGGGCCTGGCGCCGTACAAGTTCGAAAGCTCGGCCACGCTCTACCTGGGCTCCGGCGGGCAGGTGCTGGCCAAGGCCGAAGTGGAGTATGAGGTGCTGCTGACCAACCGGCTGATCCTGCAACCGCTGGTGGAAGCCACGCTGGCAGCCAAGGACGAACCGGAACATGGCATTGGCCGCGGCCTGAACAAAGTCGAGACCGGCCTGCGCCTGCGCTACGAGTTCAGCCGCCGCTTCGCGCCCTACATCGGCATCAGCCACGAGCGCAGTTTCGGCGATGCTGCCGACCAGGCCGGTGACCACGCGCGCGACACGCGCTGGGTGGCCGGTGTGCGCATGTGGTTCTGACGCACTGCACGGCCCCGGCAACTGCCGGGGCCAGCTACACTGCGCCGCGTTCCATCCCACACACCGCCATGTCCCTGCAGATCCGCCGCGCCACCCTGGCCGATGCCGAAGCGCTTTCGGCCATCGCCATTGCCACCTACACCGAAACCTGGGGTGATTCGTACCCGCCGCAGGAGCTGGACGTGTTCCTGCAGGACCACTACGGCATCGCGCCGCAGCGCGAGGAACTGTCCGACCCGCGCAGCGCGGTCTGGCTGCTGCTGGAGGATGCGGACGTGGTCGGCTACCTGGCCGCCGGTGCCAACACCCTGCCGCATGCCGATGCACGCGAGGGCGACATCGAGCTGAAGCGGCTGTACATCCTCGCCGCCCACCAGAACGGCGGGCATGGCGCGCGCCTGATGGATGCGTTCATCGCCTGGCTGGACCAGCCCCGGCACCGCACCCTGTGGGTGGGCGTGTGGGAAGAGAACTTCGCCGCGCAGCGCTTCTACGCGCGCTACGGCTGCGAGAAGGCCGGCGAGTACGACTTCATCGTCGGCAGCACGCTGGACCGCGAGTTCATCCTGCGCCGCCCGTAGAGTCGAGCTTGCTCGACTGCACCTGTTCCGTAGAGTCGAGCTTGCTCGACTCTACAAACAGCGTCAGAAGTCGAACAGCTCCGACAGGAAGCTCTCTTTCTTCTTTTTCTTGTAACCGTGGCCGTACTGCCCACGGTTTTCATCCTGGCGCTGGCCAAGATGGCGGGTATCGCGATGCATCACCGGCGGCGGCGCGACCTGCGGCGCGGCCTGCACCGGGGCCGGCGGCGGCACTGCAGCGCCGGCACGCTCGATGATCTTGTCCAGCTCGCCACGATCCAGCCACACGCCACGGCAGCCCGGGCAGTAGTCGATTTCGATGCCGTGGCGCTCGGCCATCTGCAGGGTCTGGGTGGTACACACGGGGCACTGCATGGGCGTGGCTCCTGTTGGTCAGCCTTCGACTCTACCTGTGCATCGATGACTGGCCGGCAACATGACCGTTGGCGGGGGCCCCGCCCTGCGTGCTGTAACGCCGTCTTAGCCGACCCTGCACGCCGGGATCACCCCACGGTCGAGCATACTTGCGCGCCTTTTCACCAATTGCTGTCCGGAGTTGTCGCGTCATGTTGCTGTCCAAGCGCCACGTAGAGCCCCGCGTCCTGCTGATCGAGGACGCCGAGGAGACCCGCGAGCTGAGCCGCATGGCGCTGGAGAGCCAGGCCTGCCACGTGGTGGGCGTGAGCTCGGCCGAAGCCGCGCTGGGCCTGCTGGCCGCCGGCGAGCGCTTCGACCTGCTGTTCACCGACGTCAACCTGGGCCTGGTCAGCGGCATCGAGGCCGCCAACCACGTGCGCGGCCTGTACCCGCAGCTGCCGATCCTGGTCACTTCGGGCATGGACCAGCACGCGGTGCTGCCGCAGCTGCGCGATGGCATCCACTTCCTGCCCAAGCCGTACAACATGAGCGAGCTGCTCGACGCCATCCGGCTGTGCTTCCGCCACGCCGATGCCGGCGTGTTGACCGGCCCGGACGCGCAGGCCGCCTGAAGCCCTGATCCACGCGTGGCGTGGATCTACTGACACTGAAGTAG
>NZ_JACVTT010000149.1:0-6877 GCF_016624665.1 Stenotrophomonas sp. S39
CCCCCCCCCCCCCCCCCCCCCCCCCCCCCCCCCCCCCCCCCCCGCTACCGGTCCCGCTTCAGCCGTAATCGCAGCGCGTGAGACGGTCATGACGCAGCATGGATGCCCTCTCCACTACGGTGGGTGCAGCCAGCGCGGGCACGGCGCGCAACAACAACAGGCAGGAGACGGACGCATGAAGATCGAAGTGTGGCAGGGCGACATCACGACCCTGGCGGTGGATGCGATCGTCAACGCGGCCAACGAAACCCTGCTCGGCGGGGGCGGTGTGGACGGTGCGATCCACCGTGCGGCTGGGCCGGAGCTGCTGGCCGAATGCGAGCGCCTGCCGGAACTGCGCCCGGGCGTGCGCTGCCCGACCGGCGAAGTGCGTGCCACCGACGCCTATGCACTGCCCGCACGGCATGTGCTGCACACCGTCGGCCCGGTCTGGCATGACGGCCAGCGCGATGAACCGGCGTTGCTGGCCAACTGCTACTGGAAATCACTGCAGCTGGCCGAATCGCTGGGCGTGCACTCGATTGCGTTCCCGGCCATCAGCTGCGGCGTCTATGGCTACCCGCTGTACCAGGCCGCGCAGGTGGCAGTGACCGAAACGCTGGCATGGCAGCGCAGCCACGCGCAGCCGATGCGTATCGTGCTGGTGGCGTTCAACACGGCCACGGCCAAGGCCTACCAGCAGGCACTGGCCGCGGCGGGCCAGGCGGTGGAGGCCGAACGCATCCTGCCGCTGCCGCCGGCGGGTGATGCCGGGTACGCTGCCGCGCATTGAGGTGCAGCAGCGCAGGTGGATGAAAGGCCATCCACGCGTGGCGTGGATCTACCGCTGGATGCGCAGCTCCACCAGGCCGGAATCGCCGCCGATGCTGGATACATCCACCGTGTAGTGGCCGGCCGGCAGGGTTTCCTGCAGGCGCGCGTCGGTGCCACTGCCGCCATCATCGTCTTCGATGTCGATGTCACCGCCGACCACGCGCAGCACGGTATCGACCTGGCTGGACAGCGCATCCACCTGCACCCGCGCCGGTGCGTCCAGGCTCAGCAGGAAGCGCCGGCGTCCGTCAGCATCCAGCACGGTGAATACACTGCCCGACGCTGGAAGCGGGGTGCCGTCCTGGTCGACGATCGTGGCAGGCACCTTGCTGCGCTGGACGTCCAGCGTGAACGCACCGCTGTCCTCGTCATCCAGGGCACTGACGCTGAGCGTATAGCGTCCCGGTTGCAGCAGCAGGCTGATGCGCGAATCGCTGCCTTCACCGCCATCGTCGTTCTCGGCATCCTGGCCCTCGCCCTCCAGCGCCAGCAGCGTGTCGAACACGTCCGAGCGCAGATCGATGGTGTAGAGGCCGGCGGCATCCACCTGCAGGGTGTACGTCTGTGACGTCTCCAGCAGCAGGTCGGCGATATGCCCGGTATTGATGATCGGCTTGCCGTCGTAGGGCTTGAGTTGCTCAGCGCGCAGCCGGAACGGACCGTAGGTGTCCGGCCCGGAGGCATTCACGGCCACCTGGTAACTGCCGCCGCCGTCGGCCCGGAAGGCGACCGCGACGCTGCTGCCCTCATCGGTGGCGCGGCTGCGGGCCACCACCTTGCCATCGTGGAAGACGGTCATCGCGCCGCTCAGCGTACCGGTCAGCGTGATGCCGACGCGCTGCTTGTCCTGCAGGGTGATCTGGTACAGCTGGTGATGGCTGCCATCGTTGAAGTTCGTGCCACTGCGCGAGGTGATCTCGCCGGACACGGGCTTGTCGAACTGCAGGACCGGCACCCGGCCCGACGGCTCGGGCGGGCCGAAGCGGTTGCAGCCTGCCACGGACAGCACCGTGGCGATGGCCAGCGCGATTGCGGTGGTACGCATTGAACCTCTCCCTGGCCTTTCGCGGACATCCCTGGCGCACAGGCCCTGCGCAGGGGAGCAGCAACGATACCCGCAAAAGCAGACGCCGGCATGATGCCGGCGCTGCTGTGTCACGTCATGCAGGGAATGGGACGGCTCAGCCGTTCCACTTGCCCAGCGCGGCCAGGCCGTTGTCCTTGGCACGCTCGTACACGGTCTTCTGGGCAGCGGCGTAGTTGCCCTTCATGTCCTTGGCCCACAGCTTCAGCGCGGCCTGCTGCATGGCGCGGCCGTAGGAGAAGCTCAGCGGCCACGGCAGGTTGCCCAGCTGGTTCATCGCGTTCAGGTGCTCGGTCGACTGCTCGTCGCTCTGGCCACCGGACAGGAACACCACGCCCGGCAGGATCGCCGGCACGGTGCTCTTCAGACACATCACGGTCGACTCGGCCACTTCCTCGACATCGGCCTGCTCATCGCAGCCCTTGCCGGAGATGACCATCGAGGCCTTCAGGATGGTGCCTTCCAGCAGCACGTTCTGCTGGTACAGCGCGTCGAACAGCGAACGCAGGGTGGCTTCGGTGACTTCGTAGCAGGTCTCGATGTCGTGGTCGCCGTCCATGATCACTTCCGGCTCGACCATCGGCACCAGGCCGCATTCCTGGCACAGGGCGGCATAACGGGCCAGCGCGTGGGCGTTGGACTCGATGCAGGTGCCTGACGGGGTGTTGTCGCCGATGTTGATGACCGCACGCCACTTGGCGAAGCGCGCACCCAGCTTGTAGTACTCCTGCAGGCGCTCGCGCAGGCCGTCGAGGCCTTCGGTGACCAGCTCGCCCGGGCAGCCGGCCAGCGGGTGTGCACCCTTGTCCACCTTGATGCCCGGAATCATGCCGTGATCTGCCATGTACTTGGCGAACGGCACGCCGTCCTTGGTCGACTGGCGGATGGTTTCGTCGTACAGGATGGCGCCGGAAATGTGCTCGTTGAGCTTCGGCGTGGTCAGCAGCAGCTCGCGGTAGGCACGACGGTTCTCCTCGGTGTTCTCGATACCGACGCCTGCGAAACGCTTGGCGATGGTAGCGGTGGATTCGTCGATCGCGATGATGCCCTTGCCCGGGGCGACCATGGCCTGGGCGGTTTCAGCCAGCTGTTCGATGCTCATGTATTTCCTGTGGCGGGTGCGGGAAAAACGTAAGTATAGCCCCGCTGCCCGTTGCCTCGCCGTGGAGGACAGGATGGAAACGCTTCCATGTCTGCGCAGGACAAACGGTGTCCTGCGGCATGGGGTCGGAGCCCCTGCGGGGATCCGACCCTGGATCGGCAGCGCCGACCCGATACCGTCAGGGCTTACAGATCGCCCAGGCCGCTGGCGCGGCCGTCTTCGCCCACTTCCAGCAGGCGCAGGGTGTTGGTGGCACCCAGGGTTTCCATGTGCTCGCCGCTGGTGAACACGACGCGGTCACCGGCCTGCAGCAGGTCCGATTCCACCAGCAGGCGGATGCTGCCGCGTGCCGCTTCGCGCGGGGTCAGGCCGCGGCTGTCGAAGTTGATCGGGTACACATCGCGCATCAGTGCCATCTGGCGGCGGGCGCCGTCATGGCGGGTCACCGCGAACACCGGTGCCTTGGCGCGGAAGCGCGACAGGTAACGGGCGGTACCACCGGATTCGGTCATCGCCACGATGGCACGCACGCCCACGTGCTGCGACAGGAACATGGTGGCCATGGCGATGGCCTGGTCGGCACGTTCCAGGTTGCGCGGCGAGGCGTTGAAGTCGGTTTCGGTCTGGAACTGGCGCTCGGCGCCCAGGCAGATGCGCGCCATCGCTTCGACCGCCTTCACCGGGTAGGCACCGGCGGCGGTTTCGGCCGACAGCATCACTGCATCGGTGCCATCGATGACCGAGTTGGCCACGTCCAGCACTTCGGCGCGGGTCGGGATCGGGCTTTCCACCATCGACTGCAGCATCTGCGTGGCGGTGATCACCACCTTGTTCTGCGCCAGCGAGGCCTTGATGATCTTCTTCTGCAGGCCCGGCAGTTCGGCATCGCCGATTTCCACGCCGAGGTCGCCACGGGCCACCATCACCACGTCACTGGCTTCGACGATTTCTTCCAGGTTCTCGATGGCTTCGGTGCGCTCGATCTTGGACACCAGCGCGGCGTAGCAGCCGTGCGATTCGGCGATCTGGCGGGCATCGTTCATGTCCTGCGCGTTGCGGCAGAAGGACACGGCGATGAAGTCGACGCCGATCTTGGCGACGATGCCGATCAGTTCCTTGTCGCGCTCGGTCAGCGCGCCCAGCGACAGGCCACCGCCCTGCTTGTTCAGGCCCTTGCGGTCGGACAGCGCGCCATCGTTGAGCACGGTGTTGATGATGCGGTCGCCCTGCACTTCAACCACCTGCAGCTGCATCAGGCCATCGTCGAGCAGCAGGACATCGCCCGGGCCCACGTCCTGCGGCAGGCCGAGGTAGCTCACGCCCACCTGGCTGGCATCGCCCGGGCCGGCGTTGTCGCTGGCGATCAGGTCGAAGCGGTCACCGGCCTTCAGGTACACCTTGCCTTCGGCAAAGCGCTCGATGCGGATCTTCGGGCCCGGCAGGTCGGCCAGGATGCCCACTTCCACGCCCACGCGGGCTGCGGCGGCACGGACGTCGGCGGCACGCTTGGCCTGGCCGGACGGATCACCGTGGCTGAAGTTGAGGCGCACCACGTTCACGCCGGCGCGGAACAGATCCTCCAGCACGCCCGGCGGGTCGGTCGCCGGACCGAGGGTGGCTAGGATCTTGGTGCGACGCTGACGCTCGAACATGGTGAATGGGCCTCTCCCGTTAAAGGTGGGAAATTAGCACATCCTTCACGCCCCATGTATGCGGTTACAGCCTTGGGGCGCCTGACTCTGCGGGACATCGAACGGACATGTTCCAGACATACGCGGGCCGGCGACCAGGAGCGCCAAAGGTCAGCCCAGCAGGGCCAGCAGCTGCGCCGGCTCGCGTGCCAGGTGGTCGGCACCGGCCTCGATCAGCTCGGCTTCGCCACCGAAGCCCCACAGCACGCCCACGTTGCGCAGGCCGTGGTGACGCGCGCCTTCGATGTCCATGCGGCGGTCGCCGATCATCCAGCACTGCGCCGGCTGCAGCTGCAGGCGCTGCAGCGCCTCGCCCACCAGCTGCGCCTTGCTGCTGCGCGAGCCGTCCGGTGTTGAACCGATCACATCATCGAACAGGCCGCCGAATGGCAGGTGCTCGACGATGCGCCGCGCGTGCGGTTCGTTCTTGGCGGTGACCACGGCCAGGCGGTGGCCACGGCCATGCAGCGCGCGAACGGTCGACTCGATGTCCGGGTAGAGGGTGTGCTCACGCCAGCCCTCCACGTCGAAACGCTCGCGGTAGTAGGCCACCGCCTCCTCCACCCGCACCTCGTCGCCGAACAGCGGGGTGAAGGTGGTGCGCAGCGACGGCCCGATCCAGCCCTGCAGGGTTTCCTGCGGCGGCACCGGGTGGCCCATCTTCTGCAGCGCATAGGCGATGCAGGTGGTAATGCCCACTTCCGAATCGATCAGCGTGCCGTCCATGTCGAAGAAGAGCGTTGCACGCGCTTCCCCGCCGGCCTGCAGCGCGACGCTCATGCGCCGCGGGCGGCCAGCGCAGCCACGGCCGGCAGGGTCTTGCCTTCCAGGAATTCCAGGAACGCGCCGCCACCGGTGGAGATGTAGCTGACATCACCGGCGATGTCGAACTTGTCGACGGCCGCCAGGGTGTCACCGCCACCGGCAATGGAGAACGCCCTGGAGCTGGCAATGGCACGGGCCAGCGCTTCGGTGCCCTTGCTGAAGGCTTCGAATTCGAACACGCCGACCGGGCCGTTCCAGACCACGGTGCCGGCCTTCTCGATCAGCTGCGCGTACTGCGCGGCGGTCTGCGGGCCGATGTCCAGGATCAGGTCATCCTCGGCCACGGCGTCGACGGCCTTCACTTCGGCGGCGGCATCGGGCAGGAACTGCTTGGCGGTGACCACGTCCACCGGCAGCGGAATGGCCGCGCCACGTGCCTGCGCATCGGCCACGATCTTCTTCGCGGTATCCAGCAGGTCCGGTTCGTACAGCGACTTGCCCACGTTGTAGCCGGCGGCGGCGATGAAGGTGTTGGCGATGCCGCCACCGACGATCAGCTGGTCGACCTTGCCGACCAGGTTGGCCAGCAGTTCCAGCTTGGTGCTGACCTTGCTGCCGGCGACGATGGCCAGCAGCGGCTTGGCCGGTGCATCCAGCGCCTTGGCCAGCGCGTCCAGCTCGGCCATCAGCAGCGGGCCACCGGCGGCGACCGGGGCGAAGCGGATGACGCCGTGGGTGGAGGCCTGGGCGCGGTGCGCGGTACCGAAGGCATCCATCACGAACACGTCGCAGAGCGCGGCGTACTGCTTGGACAGGGCTTCGTCATCCTTGCCCTCGCCGACGTTCATGCGGCAGTTTTCCAGCAGCACCAGCTGGCCCGGCTGCACGTCGACGCCGTCGACGCCGTCGACCCAGTCACGCACCAGCGGAACCTCGCGGCCGAGCAGCTCGGACAGGCGCGCAGCGACCGGTGCCAGCGAGTCGGCTTCGGTCCACACGCCTTCCTTCGGGCGGCCCAGGTGCGAGGTGACCATCACGGCGGCACCCTGCTCCAGCGCGCGCTTGAGCGTCGGCAGTGAAGCGGTGATGCGCTGTTCGGAAGTGATGCGGCCATTCTCGATCGGCACGTTCAGATCCTGGCGGATCAGCACGCGCTTGCCGGAGAGGTCGAGGTCGGTCATGCGGACGATGGACATGGGCAACTCTTTGGCTCGGGGACGGGATGCCGGTGTACGGCAGACGGGCATTGTATCGGGTGGCGATGCCTGCGGCAGGCAGAGGCGTACGGCAACAGCAACAGCAACAGCAACAGCCCGCATGGTCGGCTCTGGGTTGTCTGTGTGGGGCCAGGGCGGTGTGGGTGGGCGGGACACGCCGTGAACCCATCCCTGAAGTGACCCCCGGGAGTTGGACACCTGATCC
>NZ_JACVTT010000014.1:0-62144 GCF_016624665.1 Stenotrophomonas sp. S39
GGGGGGGGCGTAAGGGGTTTTGGGGGGGGGGGGGGGGGGGGGGGGGCGCCCCACGGGCCCGCACCCACCGTAGAGTCGAGCTTGCTCGACTGCCCTGCCTGATAGGCAGGAATGCTAGGCTGCGCCGGTCAAGGAGATTCCATGTCCGGTCACAGCCAGTTCGCCCTGCTCCGCCAGCGCCGCTTCCTGCCGTTCTTCATCGTGCAGGCGCTGGGCGCCTTCAATGACAATGTGTACCGGCAGGCCATCATCGGCCTGTTGTTCTACCTGGGCGTATCGGACGAGCAGCGCTCGCTGTACACCACGCTGGCGCCGGCCATCTTCATCCTGCCGTATTTCCTGTTCTCGGCCCTGGCCGGGCAGATCGCCGACAAACTGGAAAAATCGCGGCTGATCGTGATCACCACCACCATGGAGATCGTGATCATGTCGCTTGCGGCAATCGGGTTCATCACCGAGAACCTGCCGTTCCTGCTGGTGGCGCTGTTCTGCACCGGCATGCAGTCGACCCTGTTCGGCCCGGTGAAGTACTCGGTGCTGCCCTCGGTGCTGAAACCGGAGGAACTGACCGGTGGCAACGGCCTGGTCGAAATGGGCACCTCCATCTCGATCCTGTCGGGCATGATCATCGGCGGCTCGGTGTTCCTGCTGGCCGGCAGCCATGGTCCGATCGTGGCAGCAACGGCCGTCATCGCGCTGGCGATCTTCGGCAATCTCGCCGCGCGCATGATTCCCCGGGTCGACGCCGGCGATCCGGACCTGAAGATCAGCTGGAACCCGCTGCCCGAGTCGCTGGTGGTGCTGCGCATGGCGCGGCAGCAGAAGGCGGTGCGCAACGCCATCCTCGGCGTGTCCTGGTTCTGGTTCGTCGGCACCGTGCTGACCTCGCAGCTGCCCAACTACGCGCTGGTCAACCTGGGCGGCGAGCCCAAGCTGTACCTGTTCGCGCTGGCGCTGTTCTCGGTGGGCACCGGCGTCGGTTCGCTGCTGTGCGAGAAGCTGTCGGCGCGCACGGTGGAAATCGGCCTGGTGCCGCTGGGTGCGTTCGGCATGACCGCCTTCCTGCTGGACCTGTACTTCGCCCGCACCGGCGAAGCGACCGTGCAGAACCTGGGCGTGCTGGCGTTCCTGCAGCAGCCGGGCAGCGTGCGCATCGTCATCGATCTTGTAGGCATCGGCCTGTTTACCGGTGTGTTCGTGGTGCCACTGTTCGCGCTCATCCAGAGCCGCACGCCGAAGGCGCAGATGTCGCGCGTGTTCGCTGCACTCAACATCCAGAATTCCGGCTTCATCGTCGCCGCGGCACTGCTGTCGCTGGCCGCACACCAGCTGCTGCACTGGTCCATCCCGCAGCAGTTCCTGGCGCTGGCCATCGCCAATGCCATCGTGGCGATCTACATCTTCACCATCGTCCCCGAATTCCTGATGCGCTTCCTCAGCTGGCTGATGGTGCGCTCGCTGTACCGGCTGCGCCCGCATGGCATCGAGGCCAACGTCCCCGACGAGGGCGCCGCGCTGCTGGTCTGCAACCACGTCAGCTACATGGACGCGCTGATCCTGTCGGCGACGATCCCGCGCCCCGTGCGTTTCGTCATGTACTACAAGATCTTCAACATCCCGGTGATGCGCTGGATCTTCCGCACCGCCAAGGCGATTCCCATCGCCGGCGCGCGCGAAGACCCGGCGCTGATGCAGCGCGCGTTCGACGAGATCGATGCGGCCCTGGCCGAGGGCGAGCTGGTCTGCATCTTCCCGGAGGGCGCGCTGACCAAGGACGGCAGCATGGCGCCGTTCAAGTCCGGCGTAGAGAAGATCCTCGAACGGCGCCCGGTGCCGGTGGTGCCGATGGCCCTGCGTGGCATGTGGTCGAGCATGTGGAGCCGGCGCGACACGCGTCTGGGCCGCATGCGCGTGCCGCGGCGTTTCCGCGCCACGGTGCAGGTGGTGGCCGCTGCGCCCGTGGACGGCCACAGCGCCGATGCGCCCGCGCTGGAGGCGCAGGTGCGCGCCCTGCGCGGCGACCACGCCTGAGCGTTTGCACACCGAAGCAGGAACCCGGAAACCAATCCCGTACTCCCCCGTCTGCTGCCGAGCCAAGCGCGGCGGGCATGTAAACGCATACATGGGCCGCCGGTTGCGGTAGATTACGCACCCACAGGGGGGAGGTTCGGTCTGTTTGCGACAGATCGACCGCCAAGGAATGGAGTCTTGCTTTGAATCAACCACCACAACCCAGCCGCCCGGTCTACGTCCCCAACCATCTGGTCTGGGCGATCCTGACGACGCTGTTCTGCTGCCTGCCGCTGGGCGTGGTGTCAATCGTGTACGCCTCGCAGGTCGATGGTCGCCGCGCGGCCGGTGATCTGGCCGGGGCTTACGCTGCATCGCGCAAGGCGGGCTGGTGGGCGGCGGCTTCGGCCGTGGCGCTGCCGGTCCTGTTGCTGTTGTGGTTCGGGCTGTTCGGCGGCTTGGCCGTTCTGGGCGCTCTTTCCGACCATTGATTCACCACCACCACCCATCGAGGAGCTTGAACCATGAATACCGCTACCCCGCAGATCCCGAACCACCTGGTCTGGGCCATCCTGTCCACGCTGTTCTGCTGCCTGCCGGCCGGCATCGTGTCGATCGTCTACGCCGCACAGGTCAACGGCAAGCTGGCCGCCGGTGACATCGCCGGTGCTCAGGAATCGTCGGAGAAGGCCAAGAAGTGGGCCATCTGGTCGGCCATCGCGGCGCTGGTCGTCGGCGTGCTGTACTTCATCCTGATCATGGCCATCGGCGGCATGGGCGCCCTGAGCGGCGGCAGCAGCTACTGATGCCTGCTACGGGATCCGGCCGCGCGCCGGGTCCCGTATCTCCCTGCATGCCTCCACCTCCCGTTCCTTCCCGCCTGGGCCGCTGGTCCCCGCTGCTGGCCGCTTCCGGCCTGGCCGCCGGTGCTGCCGTGGTGCTGCGCCACGTCAACCCGTATGTGCCCGGCAATCCGCTGCCGAGCTGCCCGCTGTATGCGCTGACCGGCTTCTACTGCCCCGGCTGCGGCAGCACCCGCTGCCTGTACTCGCTGGTCCATTTCGACCTGCCCGGCGCGATGGCGATGAACCCCCTGCTGGTCATCAGCCTGCCCTTCCTGTTCCTGATGCTGCTGCACATGGCGGGCGTGCGCATGAAGGCGCTCGATCCGTTGATGCGGCTGCTGGCCAACCCGAAGTTCTGGCTGTGGGTGCTGCCGGGGTATGCGCTGCTGCGCAACCTGCCGTGGGCACCGTTCACTGCGCTGGCACCGGTGTAGGTAGCGTCGACTGTCAGTCGACTGGCACCGCGCCTGGCCCGGCCTCTGGCAGTTTCCGTGTGCGTCCACCACGGAAGAAAGAGAAGATCAAAAGCAGAAGCGGCTCGCTTCGCTCGGCTATGCTGGTGCGATGACTGATCGACGTGATGAATTGACCGCGGCCATGAAGGCTGCTGGCTGCACTGATCCGCGCAGCTGGGTGAACAGCGAACTGGGCGAGAACCTGCCGCAGTTCGCGCGCTTCCTGATGCTGCGCGATGTGCACACGCTGGCCGACGATGTGGACAGCGCGTTGTCCGAGGCGCTGTTTGATCGCCCGGAACTGGAGCAGACACTGGCGACGCTGCGCGGTGCGGTGGATCCGCAGGCCCTGCACGCGCTGCTGCGTGCGTACGGCAAGGCGCTGGGCAACAGCTTCGTGATGGCCGTGGATGAAGGTCCGGCGATGCGCGAAGACGGCATGCCCGGCTGGCTGCTGATGGAAACCGACGCCAACGACGAACCGACCGGACGCCTGGTGCAGGGCCTGCACGAGGATTACCTCGACTTCGACGATCGTTACACGCCGTAGCGCTGTGCAGCACCGCGCCATCCACGCATGGCGTGGATCTACGTCACCCAGCCGGCGATGACCAGCAGCGCCAGCACCGCCAGCCACAGCAGCAGCATCCGCCACACCAGGCTCATCGCATCGCGCAGGTCCGGCAGCCGCTGCCATACCGGCAACAGGCCCGCTTCGGTGTAGTCATGCGCCTCTTCGCGCAGCTCGGCATTCACGCTGGCCCGCGCCACTGCGCCGAGGAAGCCGATGCCACCGGCCAGGCGCTCGCCATGGGCCTGCCGCCACGCCTTCCACGCCGTATCGAAGTTGCCGACCAGCGCCATCGAGAACGCCATCAGCTGCGCCACCGGCCATTCGATCCAGGCCAGCAGGCGCTGTGCCAGCGCCAGTGGCTCCACCGGCACGCGTGCCCGCATCGGGCTCTCGGCCATCAGCGCCAGCAGGCGATAGGCCAATGCACCGACCGGGCCCAGCAGCAGGAACCAGAACAGCACCGCAAACCAGCGTCGCAGTGCATTGAGCACGGTCGCCTCGACCAGCGAGGGCACGTCCTCGCGCAGGCTGCCACCGGCGGCCTGCAGGTGGCGTACCGCCGCCTGGCGGCCCGCTGCGTCGTCGGCATCGATGATCGCTTCGATATCACGGTCGAGGTCGCGCGGGCCCCAGCACCAGGCCAGGACCGCCACGCCCAGCAGCAAGCCGGGCAGGCCGAACAGCACCCCGCGCAGCAACCAGGCCAGCAGTGCCATCAGCAGCAGCGGCGGCACGATCGCCAGCGCCACGCCGGCCGGCCCCTGCCAAGCCCGTCCGCCATGCCCGTCCAACCAGCCCAGCCAGCGCCGGAAGCCGTCGAAACGGCGCAGCGAGGCGGCAGCAGCCGGGGCAACGTGGCCCAGGGCCAGCGCCACCAGCACGGCGACCAGGGTGGTGAACATGGCAGGTCTCCCTACGAACAAGCGTTCTGCGCCGCTACCTTACCTGCCGCAGCGGCGCGTTCAGCGATGAACCCGACTGTAACCCGGCGCGTGTTCAGGTGGCGGCAATGCTGCCGCCGGCACCGGCCGGCACGGCCGCAGCGATCAGCCCTGCTGCTGCCGGTACCAGTGTTCGATCAGGCCGCGCGAGATCGAGATCGGCGGCGACAGGCGGATGCCTTCGCCATCGTCCTCGACGTCACGGGCCAGCGCCGCGCCCACCTCTTCAGCAGTGAACCAGCGTGCATCTTCCAGCTCGCCATTGACGGTCGGCACGTCGTCCTGCGCCTGCGCGCGGAACCCCACCATCAGCGCGCCGGGGAACGGCCACGGCTGCGAGCCGAGGTACTGGCAGGACGTCACCCGCACCTTGCTCTCTTCGTGCACCTCGCGCACCACGGTCTGCTCGAAGGTCTCGCCGGGCTCGACGAAGCCGGCCAGCACCGAATAGCGGCGCGGCGCCCAGTTGGACTGGCGGCCCAGCAGCAGGCGGCCCTGGTTTTCCACCGCCACGATCACCGCCGGGTCGACCCGCGGGTAATGCTCGGTGGAACACTGTGCGCAGCGGCCGACGAAGCCGCCGCGGGCGAAGGCCACCGCACCCCCGCACACACCGCAGAAGCGCGTGCGCGAATGCCAGTAGGACATGCCGCGGGCATAGCTGAAGGCGGTGGCATCGGCCACGCTCCACAACAGCGCCGCCTGGCGCAGGTCGAGCCGGCGCGGTGCGGCCTGGGCAACGCTGGCCGCTTCGACGGAGAAGCAGGCCTGGCCCGCGCGCAGGCCGAGGAAGATGGCCGTACCGGGGCCACCGCCGATATCGGCGCCGGTCAGGGCGACCGGCTGGTCGTCCTCACCGGTGAAGGCGGTGCCGTCCTGGTCCAGGACAAGAATGCGCGCATCCGGCCACAGGCGTGCCAGGGCATCGGCATCATCGCGCAGGGCATCGGCGCGCTCCAGCGGCTCGGCCACGAAGGCGAAACCGGAAAGCGGCGAAGGAGTATTGGGCATCCGACAAGCCTGCCGCCAATTGCCGCAGGTGGCAAGGTCGGCGCTGTGCGCAATCAGTCGGTCTTGCGCGCAACGGCAGCGCGAGGCCTCGGCCCCGCGCCCGGCATCACATGCTGAAGCTGCTGCCGCAGCCGCAGGTGGTCTTCGCGTTCGGGTTGCGGATCACGAACTGCGCACCGGTCAGGCTCTCGGTGTAATCCACCTCGGCGCCCATCAGGTACTGCAGGCTGAGCGGATCGACCAGCAGGGTGACCCCGCTGGTCTGCACCGCCAGGTCGTCCTCGGCGCGGTTCTCGTCGAACTCGAAGCCGTACTGGAACCCGGAACAGCCACCGCCCTCGATGTACACGCGCAGGGCCAGGTCGGGGTTGCCCTCGTCCTGGATCAGTTCCTTCACCTTGGCCGCAGCCGATTCGGTGAAGTTCAGCGGCCGCTCCAGCGACTGGTAGTCGGGAGCGGCGGCCGGCGTAGCGCCGGGCAGGGAAACTAGCGTGCTCATGGCCTCAGCATGGGGGCGCCGGGGATGGCTTTCAAGCCATCGCCTCGGCCAGCTTGCGGCGCGCGGCGGTGCCGCCCTTGCCTTCCACCGCTTCGCCTTCGCCTTCCGGCGCCGGCAGGGCCGCCACCGGGCTGCTGGCGTGGATCAGGCGGCCATTCAGCTGGGCACCGGCGTTCATTTCCACCACCTGGTAGTGGACGTTGCCGTTCACCCGCGCGCTCGGGGTCAGTTCGACCTTCTCGCTGGCGTGCACGTCACCGTCGAGGCGGCCACTGATGACCACCACCTGGGCGCGGATCTCGCCTTCGATCACGCCGTGCTCGGCCACCGTCAGGGTCGCGCCGCTGGCGCCTTCCTGGGCGATCACCTTGCCATGGATGCGGCCTTCCACGTACAGGCCACCGCTGAATTCCACATCACCGCGGATCACCACCTGGTTGCCGATCAGGGCATCCACCACCAACTGGCCATCACGGCTGGATTTGCTGTTTCCGAACATCTGCCTACTCCCCTTTGCTGGCCGGTGCGCCGGCCTGTTTCCAGTCGAATACCTGCGTGGTGCCCCCTGCACCACTCCCCAGTGTCACCCTCACCCGTTGCGGGGTGAAGTCCGTCGGCAGCATCACACTGCCGGTGAGCTGCTGGAAGTACCGGAACGAGTAATCCTGTCCCGGCACCTTGCTGCGCTGGTGCAGCTCATCCCAGCTGATCGTGGCCAGCTTGCCGTTCTTCACGCCTTCCACGGTGAAGCGCATCTGCCCCTGGCTGATGGCCCCGCGGTTGAGGTTCTGGGTCAGCACCACGGCGTACTGCCAGGTGCCGGCCGATTCGGGGCTGAACTCGATCGAATGGGTGTTCAGGCCCTTGCGCTGGCTGGTCGAGCCGACCAGGCGCTCGTAGAAGGCCACGTCGGCACGCAGGCCGGCGATCTCTTCGTCGCGCTCGGCCAGCGAGGACTGCACCTCGGTGTTGGCGGCGCGGCTGATGCGGTCGGAGGCTTCCAGCGTGGCCTGCTTCTGGCGCAGCTCGGTCAGCTGCGCCTGCACCGTGTCGGCGCGCTTCTCGGCCGCCTGCAGGCGCTGCCCCTGGGCATCGCGCGGCGCGCCCAGCCAGCAGCCGCCCAGCACCGCCAGCACCAGGCTCAGCAGCCAGATGCCGGCGATGACCAGCAGGCGGCGACGGTCGACCGGCGGCGGCTTGGCACCGGGCAGGCGGACCTGTACGCGCACGGGTGGGCGGTTGTTCATGGGTAGTCTCCGTGGACTCGCAATGGCGACACCAGCACGGCCCCTGTAGCAAACGACGGGCTAGTGTATGACAGGAACGGGGGCTTTCCCCGGTGCCGGCCGTCAGGGGCCGGTGGTGTTCAGCCACGTCATCGCCGATAGTGTGGCACCCCGCACAGTTCCGTCGCCGGAGCCCCGCCATGACCGAAGCCCACCTGTTCGTGATCGGCATCCTGCTGGCCTGGCTGGCCGGCATCCGCGTGTACCTCACCGTGTTCGGCGTCGGCCTGGCCGGCCTGCTCGGCTGGGTCGACCTGCCACCGGCCCTGCAGGCCACCGAATCGTGGTGGGTGCTGGGCACCTCGGCGGCCCTGGCCATCGCCGAATTCTTCGCCGACAAGATCCCTGGCGTCGATTCCATCTGGGATCTCGTGCATACCCTGGCGCGGGTACCGGCCGGCGCCTTCCTGGCCGCCGCCACGCTCTCGCCCGATGGCCAGCTGGGCACCGGCACCCTGCTGGCCGGCGCCGGCGTGGCCCTGGCCAGCCACGGCCTGAAGGCCGGCACCCGCGCCCTGCTCAACACGTCGCCGGAACCGGCCAGCAACTGGGTCGCCTCGGTCGCCGAGGACACCGTGGTGGTCGGCGGCCTGGCGCTGGCACTGGCCCATCCCTGGATCGCCCTGGTCGTGGTGCTGGCCTGCAGCCTGGCCGGCGCACTGCTGGTGTGGCTGGTCTGGCGCACCCTGTGGAAGGGCGTGCGATGGCTTGCATGTGCTGGCGGCACGGCCTCTGCAGGCCAACCACGCACCGGCTGACTGCCGGGCTTGGCGCATAATGGCGGCGAACACCAGGAGCTTTGATGTCCGCAAATGAATCCCCCGCGGGCGCACGCCCCGGACGCGCTGAAACCCCTCCGGCCGATCATTGGCAGCGCTGGGCCAGTGCCCCGGCCGCCGCCGCGCCCAGTCTTGCCGTGGTCCCCTCCGCACCGGCAGATGCGACCGACGGGCTGGCCACGCCGCCGCCGCTGCCGTCCGCGCCGATGGATGCAGACAACAGCAGTGATGCCCCGGCGCCGTCCGACTCGCCGTACCGCGTGCTGATCGTCGAAGACGACCGCGCCCAGGCCCTGTTCGCACAGAGCGTGCTGCACGGTGCCGGCATGCAGGCGGAGGTGCTGTCCGACGCCGATGGCGTACAGCAGGCGATCCGCGAACAGCGCCCCGACCTGATCCTGATGGACCTGCACCTGCCGGGCCTGGATGGCATGCGCCTGACCGCGATGATCCGCCAGCAGCCGGGCATGCAGCTGCTGCCGATCGTCTTCCTCAGTGGCGACCCGGACCCGGAGCGCCAGTTCGAAGTGCTCGACAGCGGCGCCGACGATTACCTGAGCAAGCCGATCCGCCCGCGCCACCTGATCGCAGCCGTGGCCAACCGCATCCGCCGCGCCCGCGCACAGGCCGCCACCCTGCCCGGCGCCAACGGTGCGCCGGCCACCAGCAACCCGGAAACCGGCCTGCCCACCCGCCACCACGTGCTGCAGCAACTCAACGCCGCGCTGGAACAGCGCGACCGTGGCGGCGTGTTCTTCGTGGAAATCTCCAGCGCGCTGGGCCTGCGCGAGCGCTATGGCTACGCCGCCTTCGAGCGGCTGATGGTGCAGGCCGGCCAGCGCCTGGCCGAGGCCGGCCACCCGCACCTGCTGGCACGCCTGAACGACAACAGCTTCCTGCTGCTGGCCCGCGGTGCCGACGAGGAAAGCCTGGAAGGCATCGCCGCCGCGCTGCGCGAACAGCTGTCCGCACGCGCCTTTGTCATCCGCGACGATGAATCGGTACACCTGCGTGGCGTGGTCGGCTATGCGCCGCTGTCGCCGGGCTTCGACGATGCCAACAGCGCGCTGGAAGCCATCGAACGCACCACCCTGCAGGCGCGCCTGCTCACCGCCGGCGTGGCCGGCCACGTGCATCGCCAGGCGATGACCGAGCAGGAACACCTGGCCCTGCTGGAAGGCCAGCTGGAACTGGCCTATCAGCCGATCGTGGCCGTGGCCGGTGGTGATACCGCGCAGTACCAGCTGCTGCTGCGCCTGCGCCAGGCCGATGGCACCGTGCTCACCGCCGGCCAGGTCATTCCGGCGGCCGAAGCGGCCGGCCGCATCGCCGATCTGGACCAGCAGGTGCTGGAGCATGCGATGGGCCTGCTCGACCTGTACCGCCACGCGACGCAGCCGCTGAACCTGTTCGTCTCGCAGTCGCTGCGCACGCTGCAGCGCGATGCCTTCACCGATTGGCTGCTGGAATCGCTGCAGCAGCGCGACCTGCCCGGCAGCGCGCTGGTGATCGACGTGCGCCTGCCCGACGCGCTCATCCATACCGTGCCGCTGCAGCAGTTCTGCCAGCGCATGGCCAGTGCCGGCGTGCGCTTCTGCCTGAGCCAGTTCGAGCCCGGCAGCGAAGCCGATGCCCTGCTCACCCAGCTGCCGCTGTCGTTCGTGCGCATGGCCGCGCGCTTCTCCAGCAGCCATTCCAACCCGGGCACGCGCGAGGAACTGCGCCGGGCGATCGATCGCGCGCATGCCGCAGGCCTGCAGATCATCGGCCAGCAGATCGAGGATCCGCAGGCAGCCGCGGCGATGTGGGTCGGTGGCGTGGACTACATTCAGGGCAACATGGTGCAGTCGGCGGGCAGCGACCTGAACTTCGACTTCCACAACGCGGTGCTCTGAGTGCCGCTGACGGTCACGCTGCTGGCGGCACTGGTGCTGGCCATCGGCGTGGCACTGGCCCTTGGCCTGCGCCTGCGGCAACGCGGACAGGCGCTGGCGGCACTGCAGCGCGAACGCACGGTGCTGGCCAGCGAACGCGACCAGCTGCGTCGCACCACCGAGCGCCAGGGCCAGCTGGAACAACAGCTGCTGCAGGCCAAGCAGGCCGCCGAAGCGGCCGCGCTGGCCAAGGGCGAATTCCTGGCCACCATGAGCCACGAGATCCGCACGCCGCTCAACGGCATCCTGCCGATGCTGGAGCTGATCGCACGCGGGCCGCTGGGCGACGACCAGCGGCAGATGCTGGCCACCGCATCGGTCAGCTCGCAGCAGCTGCTGCGCATCGTCGATGACATCCTCGACTACTCGCGCCTGGAAGCGCAGGCGCTGGAGCTGGAGATCACCAGCTTCAACCTGCGCGAACTGCTTGATGGCGTGGTGCAGCTGCTGCAGCGCGCCGCCGAATCGAAGGGCCTGGTGCTCGGCCTGCAGCTGGACCCTGCCGTGCGCCTGCCGGTGCGTGGCGATCCGGTGCGCCTGCGCCAGGTGCTGACCAACCTGCTGGCCAACGCCATCAAGTTCACCGCACGCGGCCAGGTCCAGCTGCGCGTGCAGCGCCTGGGCGAAGGCCCGGCCCAGCACCAGCTGCGTTTCGAAGTGGCCGACACCGGCATCGGCATCGACGCCCCGCTGCAGTCACGGCTGTTCCAGTCCTTCAGCCAGGCCGATGCGTCGACCACCCGCCTGTATGGCGGCACCGGCCTGGGCCTGGCCATCTGCAAGCGCATCATCGACCTGATGCACGGCCAGATCGGCGTGCAGTCCACGCCCGGCCAGGGCGCCACGTTCTGGTTCGAGATCCCGCTGCTGAAGATTCCCGGCGACCTGCCGGCACTGGCGCGCGCGCCCTCGCCGCTGCTGCTGCACAGTGCCGATGTGGCGCTGCAGGCGCGCGTGGAACGCATTGCCGCCCACCACGGGCTGCCGGTGCAGGTGCTGGCCGAACGCGATCTGCTGCTGGAGCGCCTGCGTGCGGCGCCACGCCCCGGCCAACCGCCGCCGGCGTGGCTGCTGGTGGACGCCCGCCAGCGCCGCGGCGGCGAAGCGACGCTGCTGCGCACGCTGGCCGAGCGCGGCACGGAAGACACGCTGCAGGTGCTGTGGCTGCAGGACGAGCCCGCGCCCACGCAGGCCCGCCAGCAGCAGTTGCCGGGCGGCTTCAGCGACGCCACCCTGCACGCCCTGCTGGCCACGCCCACCGCCAGCGTACGGCCGGCGGCCCTGCTGGCCACGGCCGAGCATGGCCAGGCACCGGCGATGCTGCCGCCCCTGGGCCTGCGCGTGCTGCTGGTGGAGGACAACGCGGTCAACCGCATGGTGGCCGAACAGCTGCTGCGGGTGTTCCAGTGCGAGGTGCGCAACGCCGCCGACGGCGAGCAGGCCCTCGTGGCGCTGCGCCAGGGCGGTATCGACGTGGTGCTGATGGATTGCCAGATGCCGGTACTGGATGGCTATGCCGCCACCGGCCAATGGCGGAGCGAGGAAGCGGCACAGGGCCGCGTGCGGCTGCCGATCATCGCCATGACCGCCAACGCCATGGCCGGCGACCGCGAACGCTGCCTGCAGGCCGGCATGGATGATTACCTGTCCAAGCCGATCAACCGCGAAACCCTGCATGCGCTGCTGCAGCGCTGGGGCGAAGCGCCTGTGGTTGTCGACCGTTGCGATGCTCCCGAAACCGTAGAGTCGAGCTTGCTCGACTGCCACCATACCCAAAACAGTCGAGCAGGCTCGACTCCACCTCCGCCGCCTGAAGCAGACACGCCGCCGCAGCCGGTGCTCGACCACAGCGTGCTCGAGGAACTGCAGGCGGTGATCGGAGCGGCCGCACTGCAGATCGTGGCCGTGTTCCTCGAAGATGCTCCCGCGATGGTGCAGGCCCTGCAGCAGGCCGCGCAGGGCAACGACATCGAGCGCCTGCAGGCGCTGTCGCACAGCCTCAAGTCATCCAGCGCCAATGTCGGCGCACTGTCACTGTCGGCCGTCGCCCGGCGCATCGAGCACGAAGCCCGCGCCGGCAGCCTGCAGCGCCCCGCCGTGGCAGTGGCGCTGCTGGTGGCCGAGTTCGCCCGCGCACGCGTGGCGCTGACCGGCTACCTGGCCCAGGAACGGTAGCGCCGAGCCGCTCGACTACCGCTTTGTAGAGTCGAGCCATGCTCGACTCCACATGTTGAATCAGTCTTCCAGCTTGCTCAGCAGGTACTTCGGCTCGCCGATGCGCTCGACCAGGTCCAGCTGGGTTTCCAGCCAGTCGATGTGCTCTTCCTCGGCATCGAGGATGCTGGTGAACAACGAACGGCTCACGTAGTCACCCACCGAATCGGCGTAAGCCACGGCGTTGCGCAGCACCACCACGCCGTCCTGTTCCAGCGACAGGTCACACTGCAGCATTTCCGGCGGGTTCTCGCCGATGCGCAGCTTGCCCAGCGCCTGGAAGTTCGGCAGGCCTTCAAGGAACAGGATTCGGTCGGACAGCGCGTCGGCGCGCTTCATCGCGTGGATCGATTCCTTGTACTCGTACTCCGCCAGTTCCTTGATGCCCCAGTTCTTGAACATCTTGGCGTGCAGGAAGTACTGGTTGATCGCGGTCAGCTCGTTGAAGAGGACCTTGTTGAGGAATTCGATGACCTTGGTGTCGCCCTTCATGGGAATGCTCCTGCACGCTGAAAACGCAGGCACTGTATCGCTTTGAAGGCGCGCGTGAAGGAACGCGAATCGTGCGCATTGGCCTGTGCGGCCAGCGGCGGAACGTCAGGGACGCGGCGTCATGGCGCCGCGGGGTACGGCTCAGGCAGCCTGCAGGCCCAGCACGGGCAGCGGCAGGTCGTGGGTGGCCATGGCCTTGGCCAGCAGGTCACCGGCCATGTCCAGGCAGGAACCGCAGGTCGCGCCACAACCGGTACGCATGGTCAGCTCGCCCACCGTGGTGACGCCATGGCTGGCGGCCTCGCGGATCTGGTGGTCGGTGACTCCGTTGCAGATGCAGACGTACACAGGCGGGAACCGGGCTGACAGGCCAGAAGCGGCCTGGTGCCCATTCCAATGGAAACGAGAATGGTTGTCAATCAGAGACCTGAACCATTCTCGCTACCGTTCATCCACTCAGCTGGCGGGCGCGTCGCCCTGCGCCTTGCGTGGCCAGTAACCCTTGCTGCGCGGGCGCTTGCGGGGGCGGTCGTGGCCTGCGGTATTGCCCGGCATCCAGGCCTCGGCCGCGGTCTTGGGCATGGCGGTCACCCCCTGCCCGGCCACCCCGCGCGCCAACGGCGCCAAGTGGCGCAAGGCACGCGCATAGACCCCCCGCTTGAACATCACCACGTGCTCGACCGGGTACCAGAAATCGACCCAGCGCCAGTTGTCGAACTCGGGCGAGTCGGTATGGTCCAGCCGCACATGCGATTCATCGCCGGTGAGGCGCAGCAGGAACCAGACCTGCTTCTGGCCGATGCAGACCTGCCGCTCGTTACGGCGGATGGCCCGGGCCGGCAGCTTGTAGCGCAGCCAGCCCGGTGTCGCCCCCAGCACTTCTACGTGCTCGGGCAGCAGGCCGGTCTCTTCCTGCAGTTCACGATACATGGCCTCGACCGGGGTCTCGTCGGTGTTCATGCCACCCTGCGGGAACTGCCAGCCATCCCGGCGCACGCGTCGTGCCCAGAACACCTGCCCGTCCTGCCGCATCAGCACGATGCCGACGTTCGGTCGATAGCCGTCCGGATCGATCACGATGCGGACTCCTAAGAAAATCTACTGGTCGGGACTATCCCATGCCGTCTGTCGGCCCACAAGCTCGGCACAAAAGTGTTGACAGGCCCGATACACATGAGCAGAATAGCTGGCTCACCGAGGCTATGTAGCTCAGCCGGTTAGAGCACAGCACTCATAATGCTGGGGTCGGTGGTTCGAGTCCACCCATAGCCACCACACTGAAAATCAAGTTGTTTTTCAGCGTGAAAAGTGACAAAATAGTTTTTCGTTACATTGCCCCTTAGCCAAGCGGTAAGGCACCTGACTCTGACTCAGGCATCGGTGGTTCGAATCCATCAGGGGCAGCCAAATTAAAAAGAAAAAGGCCTGATCGAAAGATCAGGCCTTTTTCTTTTTAATTTGGTCACGCATTCCACCTGATCCCCGCGCCTCTCTGGAGAGGAGTCCAGGGTCGGACATGCAAAAAGACGGGTAGTGCCGGCCGCTGGCCGGCAACCAGGGAATGCACTCCCCCGAAACGACAAAAGCCCGGCCGAAGCCGGGCTTTTGCTTTTCCAACCAGCGGGCTCCCGAAGGAGCCCAACCAGGCGCGGTAAATCAGCGCTTGGAGAACTGGGTGGCGCGGCGGGCCTTGTGCAGACCGACCTTCTTACGCTCGACTTCACGGGCGTCACGGGTCACGAAGCCAGCCTTGCGCAGCTCGGACTTCAGGGTTTCGTCGTACTCGACCAGAGCACGGGCGATGCCCAGACGGATCGCACCGGCCTGGCCGGTGGTGCCGCCGCCAGCGGCGGTGACCAGAATGTCGAAGCTTTCGGTGTTCTTGGTCAGCTCGAGCGGCTGGCGCACGATCATGCGCGCGGTCTCACGACCGAAGAACTCGTCCAGCGGACGGCCATTGACGGTGATGTTGCCCGTACCCTTGCGCAGGAACACGCGAGCGGTGGAGGACTTGCGGCGGCCAGTGCCGTAGTTTTGAGTGATAGCCATGATTAGATATCCAGAACCTGCGGCTGCTGTGCGGCGTGCGGATGCTCAGTGCCGGCGTAGACCTTGAGCTTGCGGTACATCTGGCGACCCAGCGGGCCCTTCGGCAGCATGCCCTTGACGGCAGTCTCGATGACGCGCTCCGGGTGACGCTCCAGCGCCTGGGCCAGGGATTCGGTCTTCAGGTTGCCGATGTAACCGGTGAAACGGTGATACATCTTGTCCTGCAGCTTCTTGCCGGTGACGGCAATCTTTTCTGCATTGATGACGACCAGGTAGTCGCCGGTATCAACGTGGGGGGTGTAGACCGGCTTGTGCTTGCCACGCAGACGGCGGGCCAGCTCGGTGCAGAGACGGCCCAGGGTCTTGCCCTCGGCGTCGACGAGGTACCAGTCGCGCTGGACGGTCTCGTTCTTGGCAGTGAAAGTGCTCATGAAGAACTCTAGGTTAGGTCGGGCTCATTGCGGCGAAAGGCTCGCCGGAACTCTGCCACGCGTTGTGAAAAGGTGAAGCGTAAGAGGCGGGATTGTACTCACCCCGGCGCCCCGGCGCAAGCCGCCCCCTGTACCGGGTTGGCAGGGGACCGGGGCCGGGCGAGAATCGGGGATCCCCCGCCCCACCCATGCCGCCATGACCGTGCTCCGCCAGACCACCCCGCTGGACCATCTGCTGACCGAGGCGCAGCGCGCCCTGGACACCGTGTTCGGCAACCCGCCGGCATCGCGCCCCTACCCGGCGGCCGAAACCGGCGAGCCGGGCATGGACACGGCGCAGCGCCGCCATGCCGCTGGCCTGATGCGGATCAACCACGTCGGCGAGGTCTGCGCGCAGGGCCTGTATTTCGGCCAGGCCGCGGTCGCCCTTGACCCCTCCACCCGCGAGCACCTGCTGGAAGCGGCGCAGGAAGAAACCGACCACCTGGCCTGGTGCGCCACCCGGCTGGCCGAGCTGGACAGCCGCCCCAGCCTGTTCAACCCGCTGTGGTACGCCGGCAGCTACACCATCGGCACCCTGGCCGGGCTGCGCGGCGATGGCTGGAACCTCGGCTTCGTGGTCGAGACCGAGCGCCAGGTGGAAGCCCACCTGGACGAGCACCTGGTCGACCTGCCGGCCGGCGACCTGCGCAGCCGCGCGGTCATCCGGGTGATGAAGGAAGACGAGGCCCGCCATGCCGAGCACGCCGAGCAGGCCGGCGCCCGCCGCCTGCCGTTCCCGATCCCGGGCGCGATGGCCCTGGCGTCGAAGGTGATGAAGCACATCGCCTACCGCATTTGAACGGCCGCCCCCACCAACGGTGAGGGCCTACCAAAGGTGCTGTGGGGCCCGACCGTTGGTCGGGCCGTCGGGTCGCCTTAATTGGGCGACACCAGCTTCAGGCCGATCACGCCTGCCACGATCAGGCCCACGCAGGCCAGGCGCGCCGGCGACGCGCTGTCGTTGAACAGGAAAATGCCCAGCACCGCCACGCCCATGGCGCCGATGCCGGTCCAGATGGCGTAGGCCGTGCCGACCGGAATCGACTTCATTGCCTGGCTCATCAGGTACAGGCTGATCAGAGCCGACACCACGGTGGCAGCGGTGGGCAGCGGCTTGCTGAAGCCTTCGGAGTACTTCATCCCGAGCGCGAAGCCGATTTCGAACAGGCCGGCCAGCAGCAGGTAGATCCAGGGCATGGGTGGGGGCTCCTCACCTTGTTGAAGAAAAACAAAACGGCCCGGTGTTTTCACACCGGGCCGTGGGTCGGTACATCACCGTGGAACTGCAAACTGCGCGAAAAGCGCGTTCCACGGGGCGGGTCGTCCCGCCTGGGTGGCGATGCCGGAGGGCATCGCGCACGGGTCTTACTCGGACAGGTTGCGGCCGTGGAACAGCTCTTCGATCTCGCGCTTGAGCAGCGCTTCGATCTTCATGCGTTCCTTGAACGACAGGTTCTTGGCCTTTTCCTCGAACAGGTACTGGTCCAGGTCGAAGTCCTTCAGGTGCATCTTCGTGTGGAAGATGTTTTCCTGGTAGACGTTGACGTCGAACATCTCGTAACGCGACTTGATGTTCTTGGCCAGGAAGTTCTGGATCGAGTTGATCTTGTGATCGATGTAGTGCTTCTTGCCCTTCACATCGCGGGTGAAGCCACGGACACGGTAGTCCATGATCACGATGTCCGATTCCAGGCTCTCGATCAGGTAGTTCAGGGCCTTCAGCGGCGAAATGACGCCACAGGTGGCCACGTCGATGTCGGCACGGAACGTCGCGATACCTTCCTGCGGATGGGTCTCCGGGTAGGTGTGGACAGTGATGTGGCTCTTGTCCATGTGCGCGACCACGGCATCGGAGATCAGCTCCTTGCCGGCCTGCTTCTTGTCGATCACCGGCTCTTCGGAGATCAGGATCGTCACCGAGGCACCCTGCGGATCGTAGTCCTGGCGGGCCACGTTCAGGATGTTCGCGCCGATGATCTCGGCGACATCGGTCAAGATTTGAGTCAGCCTGTCGGCGTTGTACTCTTCATCGATGTATTCAATGTAACGCTGACGCTCCTCTTCGGTGCGCGCGTAACACACGTCATAGATGTTGAAGCTCAGCGCCTTGGTGAGGTTGTTGAAACCCTGCAACCTCAGGCGAGGCAACGGCTTGACCACGGCGGTCGATTCCTGTGTAAGAAGGGAAAGGGTGAATTATGGGGCAAAGTGCCCCCGGGGGGAACGTGAAGAGCTCACGACTCTGGCACACTATTTGCCCTTAACAGGTGCGCTGGTTAAGCTCCGCCATCGAACCTGTGAATCCGTTCATGCGCAGAGGGAGCGCCCCTATCGTGTCAACCGTGCGCCTAGCTAGCAGCCCATTGGCCTTGGACATCGCCACAATCGACCGTTTCCTGGCTCACAGCCATCGGCGGCGATACCCCACCCGGACCGACGTCTTCCGCCCTGGAGACCCGGCGGGGACCCTGTATTACGTCATCAGCGGCTCGGTTTCGATCATGGCCGAGGAAGATGACGACCGCGAGCTGGTGCTGGGCTATTTCGGCGCAGGCGAGTTCGTCGGTGAGATGGGCCTGTTCGTGGAGTCGGACCGCCGCGAGGTGATCCTGCGCACGCGCACCGCCTGTGAACTGGCCGAGATCAGCTACGAGCGCCTGCATCAGCTGTTCCTGGGTCCGCTCTCGGCCGATGCCCCGCGCCTGCTGTACGCGCTGGGCCAGCAGATCTCCAAGCGCCTGCTCGATACCAGCCGCAAGGCCAGCCGCCTGGCGTTCCTGGACGTGACCGACCGCATCGTGCGCACCCTGCACGATCTGGCCCAGGAGCCGGAATCGATGAGCCACCCGCAGGGCAGCCAGCTGCGCGTCTCGCGCCAGGAACTGGCGCGCCTGGTCGGCTGCTCGCGCGAAATGGCCGGCCGCGTGCTGAAGAAGCTGCAGACCGACGGCCTGCTGCATGCCCGCGGCAAGACCGTGGTGCTGTACGGCACCCGTTGATTGCTGGGACAACCGTGTAGAGCCGAGCCCATGCTCGGCTGCTGTGTGCCAACGGCAGCCGAGCATGGGCTCGGCTCTACACGGCTCCTGCGCAACCTGCTGGGCTAGGCTCGGTGCATGGAACTGAGCAGCGAATTCTGGTGGTTCATCCTCATCGGCCTGGGCGCACAGCTGGTCGATGGCGCATTGGGCATGGCCTTCGGCCTGGTGTCCTCGTCGGTGATGCTGGCCATGGGCATCCCGCCGGCACAGGCCAGTGCGGCCATCCACACCGCCGAAGTGTTCACCACCGGCGCCTCCGGTGTGTCGCACCTCGTCGCCGGCAATGTCGATAAACGCCTGTTCTTCCGCCTCGCCATTCCCGGCGCGATAGGCGGCGCGGTGGGCGCCTACGGCCTGACCCAGCTGCCCGGCGACGTGATCCGCCCGCTGATCTATCTCTACCTGCTGGTGCTGGCCATCATCATCCTGGCCCGGGCCGCTGGCCGGCTGATGCCCAAGGGCGAGGTCAAGCGCGTGCCCGTGCTGGGCTTCGCGGCCGGCTTCCTCGATGCCAGCGGCGGCGGTGGCTGGGGCCCGGTGGCCACCTCCACCCTGCTCGCCCGCGGCGGCCAGGCACGCACCACCATCGGCACGGTGAATGCGTCCGAGTTCGTGGTGACCCTGACGGTTTCAGCCACTTTCCTGATGTCGATGGGGCTGCATCACCTGCAGATCGTGGCCGGCCTGCTGATCGGCGGCATGATGGCCGCCCCGGTGGCGGCGCTGCTGGTGAAGCGGCTGAAGGAACGCTGGGTGCTGATCGCCGTGGGCGTGCTGGTGCTGGCCATCAGCCTGTTCCAGATCGGCCACGCGCTGTTCGGGTATCTGGGGCGCTGATTGATCGCCGGGCATGGCCCGGCGCTACCCCTGGCCGCATTGGTAGCGCCGGGCCACGCCCGGCGAATCCATCACCGTGCGATGGGCTCAGGCCTTCTCGCCGCCGCGGTCCACGCAGCCCCAGTTGAGGATGCGGGTACCGGCCGGCAGCACGCGGCGGAAGAAGTCCACCTTGCCCGGCTTCGGGTTCACCACCACCGGGGCCTTGGCCGCCAGCAGCAGCGGCAGGTCGGCGGTGCTGTCGGAATAGGCAATGTCGATCTGCCCATAGCCGCGCTCGCGCAGCATGCGCATCTTCTCTTCGTTGTGGCAGTGCCGGGTCGGGCCAACACCGCCCAGCCGCGGGCCGACCTCGGTGCCGATCACCGGCACGTCCTGGTGGGCCACGAAGGCCAGGATGGCGCGGGCCAGCTCCGGCGGCGCGCCGGTGGCAACCACCACGCGGTCGCCCTTGGCCCGGTGCGCGGCGAACACCTCCAGCGCCTGCGGCAGCAGCTTGGCGCGCATCTGCGCCTCGTTGCGCAGCACGTAGGCGTCGATGACCTTGTTGAAGTCACGCGCGCGGTGCAGGCCGAAGCTGCCGATCCACACATAGACCGAAATGCCGGCACGGCGGGTCGGCAGCATCGCCACCATCGGCCCGGCGATCGGCGTGACCAGCAGCGCGGCGAGCATGCGCAGCGGGTTGCGCTTGATCAGCGAGGCGAACAGGTGGGTGCCCGAATCGCCGTCGTAGAGGGTGTGGTCGAAATCGAAGACCACCAGCGGCGCATCCTCGCGCGGCGTTGGATAGTGCGTTGTCATGCCGCGAAGAATAGCTGACGCAGGCCCTCGCCCGGCTCTTCCACGCGCATGAAGGCCTCGCCGACCAGGAAAGCGTGAATGCCGGCGTCGCGCATCAGGGCCACGTCCTGCGGGCCGAGGATGCCGCTTTCGGTCACCAGCAGGCGGTCACGCGGCACCGCTTTCTGCATGTCCAGGGTGGTCTGCAGCGAGACTTCGAAGGTGCGCAGGTTGCGGTTGTTGATGCCGATCATCGGCGCCGGCACCTGCAGCGCGCGCTCCAGCTCGTCGATGTCGTGCACTTCCACCAGCACGTCCATGCCCAGCGACAGCGCCAGTTCGGACAGGGTGGCCAGCTGGGTATCGTCCAGCGCGGCGACGATCAGCAGGATGCAGTCGGCGCCCAGCACGCGCGCCTCGTACACCTGGTAGGCGTCGATCACGAAGTCCTTGCGCAGCACCGGCAGCGTGCAGGCCTCGCGGGCCTGCTGCAGGTAGGCGTCGGCGCCCTGGAAGAAGTCCACGTCGGTCAGCACCGACAGGCAGCTGGCACCGCCGAATTCGTAGCTGACGGCGATGTCGGCCGGGCGGAAGTCCGGGCGGATCACGCCCTTGGAGGGGCTGGCCTTCTTCACCTCGGCGATGACCGCCGGGTCGCCGTTGGCCACCGCCGCCTGCAGGGCGCGCACGAAGCCACGGACCGACGGGGCGCTGGCCAGGGCGGCCTGCAACGCCTCGAGCGGGCGCTGGGCGCGGCGCTGGGCCACTTCTTCGGCCTTGCGGGCCAGGATCGTCTGCAGGATGTCGCTCATCGTCGTCGGTTCAATGCGGGGGCGGTGAGGACGGCCATTATCGGCCATCGGGTGGGTCAGGCTGAACCGCGCGCTCAGGCAACCAGCGCGCGGGTGGTATCAACGTACTGCTGCAGGCGCTGGCGGGCGCTGCCGTTGGCGATGGCGGCACGGGCGCGGGCCAGGCCGTCGCCGATGTCGCTGGCCACGCCGGCCACGTACAGGGCGGCGCCGGCATTGAGGGCCACGATGTCCAGCGCCGGCCCCGGGGTGTTGTCCAGCACCGTGCGCAGCATCTGGATGGACTGCTCCGGGCTGTCCACGCGCAGGTTGCGGCTGGCCGACATGGCGATGCCGAAGTCTTCCGGGTGGATCTCGTACTCGCGCACCTTGCCGTCGCGCAGCTCGCCCACCAGGGTGCCGGCACCCAGCGAGATCTCGTCCATGTTGTCGCGGCCCCAGACCACCATGGCGCGCTCGGTGCCCAGCTCGCGCAGCACGCGCGCCTGGATGCCCACCAGATCGGGGTGGAACACGCCCATCAGCACCGACGGTGCGCTGGCCGGGTTGGTCAGCGGGCCGAGGATGTTGAAGATGGTGCGCACGCCCATCTCGCGGCGCACGGGCGCGACGACCTTCATCGACGGGTGATGGATCGGCGCGAACATGAAGCCGATGCCCGTCTTTTCGATGGCCGCCGCCACCTGGGCCGGCTGCAGTTCGATGGCCGCACCCAGCGCTTCCACCGCATCGGCGCTGCCGGACTTGGACGACACGCTGCGGTTGCCGTGCTTGGCCACGCGCGCACCGGCGGCGGCGGCGACGAACATCGCGCAGGTGGAGATGTTGAAGGTGTGCGAGCCATCGCCACCGGTGCCGACGATGTCGACCAGGTGGGTGTTGTCGGCCACCGGCACCGCCAGCGCGAACTCGCGCATGACCGTGGCCGCCGCAGCGATCTCGTCGATGGTTTCCTTCTTCACCCGCAGGCCGGTGAGGATGGCGGCGGTCATCATCGGCGAGACGTCGCCGCGCATGATCTGCCGCATCAGATCGACCATTTCGTCGAAGAAGATTTCGCGGTGTTCGATGGTGCGTTGCAGGGCTTCCTGGGGGGAGAAGCTCATGGGAATGCTCCTTGGATCAGGCCGCCGGGCGCTGCAGGAAATTGCGCAGCAGGGCGTGGCCGTGTTCGGTGAGGATGGATTCGGGGTGGAACTGCACGCCTTCCACCGGGAACTGGCGATGGCGCAGGCCCATGATCTCTTCGATCGAGCCGTCCTCGTTCTCGGTCCAGGCGGTCACTTCCAGCGCGTCGGGCAGGCTGTGCTTGTCCACCACCAGCGAGTGGTAGCGGGTGGCCTGGTAACGGTCCGGCAGGCCGGCGAACACGCCCTTGCCTTCATGGCGGATGGGCGAGGTCTTGCCATGCATGATGTTGCCGGCGCGGATGACCGTGCCGCCGTAGACCTGGCCGATGCCCTGGTGGCCCAGGCACACGCCAAGGATGGGCGTGGTCGGGCCCAGGCGCTCGATCAGTGCCAGCGACACGCCCGCTTCGTTGGGCGTGCACGGGCCGGGCGAGATGACGATGCGCTCGGGTTTCTGCGCGGCGATCTCGTCCACGCTCATCGCATCGTTGCGCACCACCTTCACCTCGGCGCCCAGCGTCTGCAGGTACTGCACGAGGTTGTAGGTGAAGCTGTCGTAGTTGTCGATCATCCACAACATGGTCAGGTTCCGTCGCTTATCAGGAAGATGGCGTACACGTTTTCGGTGTAGGTGATGGGGCCGGCCTCGAGGGATTCCCGCGCCCTGGGCGCGGCACTGCCGGTTACGGTGATGTCGTTCGCGCGCGGCTCGGGAACATCGACCTCATCCCCTTCGTCCGACGCCGGCCATCGACCCGCCTGGATGCCGTAGGCGAAGTTCGGCGCCACATCGGAAATGCTGTACAGCCCGCGCAGCTGGGTGCCGTAGGCCTTGGCCAGGCCCTGCGCGGACTGGCGCGTCTGTGCCGCCGCCTCACCCTTGAGTTCGCGTCGCAGCGCCACTTCGCCCGAATAGGAGGGGGCGACGCTGCTGACCTGCACGTTCTCGTTGGCTTTCAGCGCCCCCAGCACGTCCTGCATCGCCTTCACGCTGGCGAAGCTGGCACGCAGCTGGCGCGACACGCGGGTGCCGATGAATACCTGCCGGCTCTGCTCATAGCGGGTCGCCGGGCCAATGCGCAGGTTGTCCGCGCGCACGCTGCCTTCCACCGCATTGTTCTGCTTGAACAGCGCCAGCGCGCGGGCGACGTGGTCCTGCACGCGGCGGCGCGCGGCGTCGGCGTCCATGTCGGTTTCTTCGATGTTCAACTGCAGGCCGAACCGGTCGGGCATCACCGTGCGGGTACCCTGCCCCTTCACCAGCAGATGCGGCTGCGAGGGGATGGTGTTGGCCTGCGCCCATGCAGAGGGGGCCATCGTGGCCAGCAGCGACGACCACAGCAATGCGCTCAGCAGCTTCATGCGGTACTCCTTGTCGGGAGGTGGGGAGGGCGGGAGACGCGTTGCTGCAGGCAATACGCACGGCCAGGCAAGGCGCCCACTCCAGGTGGCCGCCGCGTCGCATCAGTATGTCGGGGGTACGCTTTGTGCAGCAAGCAACCAGCTCCTGTTGGGGGAGCCGCCGTGCCGGGGAGCGTTCTATTGGATCTTGCCCGCCGATACGGCGGCAAGGTGCGGTCCGGGACCGCGACGACCTGCCGCTTCCTATTGGAAGCGCCACCACTTGGCTACGTTGTTCAGCAGGGTGCGGGTCATCGGGCAACTCTGGGGGCGATTACCGGAAGCAGCGGTCTGGAAGCGCCGTTGCGGTGTATGGGTCCAAGCGTATCAGATCCCGAACGCCCCGGGGCGGGGAGATTTATCTGCCTGATCAGGGAGCAGAACCGGGGCCACCTCGTGTATGACGCAATTGCCTTGGTGCGGAAAGGGCTCCGTCCTGGTTTTTCAGACTTTTACCTGGCCCTATGTGACCGCCCTTGCAGTTGCGTACCAGTGCAATTGAGGCGGCGTTCCCTCCCGCTCATCCTCCTTCGCACTCTCCAGCAGCACAGGAGCGCCAGGATGGCGCGATTGTTCATTGTCGTGGGCGACAGACTCAGTAGTGGCGGCAGCGTTCTCACCGGATCACCGTTCACCGATATCGAGGGGCGGCAAAACCAGAATCTGATCCAACGGCCACCATCATGTCGACTTCAGGTTCCACCACCACAGAATCAAGGCACGCCTGGCCGATCGCTCTGGAAGCACAGACTTCGCTGAGCCTCGCGATAGGGAGGGCAGTAACATGCGCCATCAGTTGATCATCCATGCCGCCATCCTCTTGAGCAGCAGCGCCAGCGCCGAGACCCAACCCATGAGTTCGAATCCCGACTTCGAGATAAGTGCGGCATGCGCCGGAAGCTCTCGATGCATCTTTGAGCGTGACGATGTTGATTTCATTGTCACGGTAAAGAATGTCAGCAACACCACGATCAAGTTCCCACTGGAGTTCATTCGACGCGGCGGCCCGTACATCACGCTGCACGACAACAGGCGCAATTACTCGGAGTCCGTGCCGTCTGGCATGCGGGACGAGAAGCTGCTGAATGATTTCACTCTGTTAGAGGCAGGACAGTCTGTTTCGGTGCCTGGATCCATCAATGCCTCACGGCTTGAGGAATGGGGCGGCTCGTCCGCGGACGTCACAGCGCAGATAAGGATATCCGCACCACTGGACGGAACTTTCACGTTCCGCCTGATTGGTGAAACGACGCTTCGCATCATTGGCAAGGATGTAAAAGAGAACCCTTGATTGGTGCCTGTGACATGCGTCGGCTAGCGCTTTTCATGGCCATGGGATTGAGCAGCGATATAAACGCGGAGAGCCGCTCCACGGACAGCAATCCTGACTTTGAAATCACTGCCAGCTGCAAGGGGCAGACTCCCTGCATCTTTGATGGCGACAGAATCGCCTTCGATATCAGCGTCAGGAACGTCAAGGACACGCCCATCAATCTGCCATTGGAATTCATTCGCTACGGTGGCCCTTACATTGTTCTTCATGACAACCGGACGCAGCGCCAGCTGACGCTTCCCTCGCACATGCTCGATGGCGCCCTTCTGTCCAACGTGACCGCAGTAGCACCAGGCCAGTCGGTGTCCGTATCCGGTTCCATCGATGCATCCTATCTGGATGCGTGGGGAGGTGAGGATGCAGATGTGACTGCCATGATAAAGCTCGCCGCACCTTTGGACGGATCCAAACAGTTCCAGTCGATTGGAACGACGGCGCTTCGAATCGTCGGAAGCAAGGCATTCACAGGTAAGGGGTGAATCGTACGGCCGTGCCGGGAGGCGACGGCCGGTCACATCAGCGGACATGCCCATGCCGACCGGGCGCCCAACAGGGCGCCCAGCAACTACAACCCCTTGGCGGCCTGGGCGACGGCGCGGAACAGCGCGCGGCCCTTGTTCATCGTCTCGTCCCATTCCTTGTCCGGGTCCGAGTCGTAGACGATGCCGGCGCCGGCCTGCACGTACAGGCGGCCATCCTTGATCACCGCGGTGCGGATCGCGATCGCGGTATCGGCATCGCCGTGCCAGCCGATGTAGCCGATGCTGCCGGCGTAGACATTCCGCTTGATCGGCTCCAGCTCGCGGATCACTTCCAGCGCGCGGATCTTCGGCGCGCCGCTGACCGTACCGGCCGGGAAGGTGGCGCGCAGCACGTCCGCATAGCTCAGGCCCGGCTGCAGCTGCCCGGTCACTTCGCTGACGATGTGCATGACGTGGCTGTAGCGTTCGATCACGAACTGCTCGCCCACTTCCACGGTGCCGGCCTTGGACACGCGGCCGGCATCGTTGCGGCCGAGGTCGATCAGCATCAGGTGCTCGGCACGTTCCTTCGGGTCGGCCAGCAGCTCGGCTTCCAGCGCCTGGTCCAGCTCGGGCGTTGCGCCGCGCGGGCGGGTGCCGGCAATCGGCCGCACGGTCACTTCGCCACCCTGTAGGCGCACCAGGATTTCCGGCGAGGAACCGACCACCTGCAGGTCGCCCACGTCGAGGAAGTACATGTACGGCGACGGATTCAGTGCACGCAGCGCGCGGTACACATCCACCGGGCGCGCCTTGAACGGCACGCTCAGGCGCTGGCTGAGCACCACCTGGAAGATGTCGCCGGCGCGGATGTATTCCTTGCTGCGCTGGACCGCATCGACGAAGCCTTCGCGGGTGAAACCGGAAACGAAATCGGATTCGTCCAGCACATCACTGTTGAGCGGGGCGGGATAGCCCGCACCCGGCGCACGCAGCTTGGCGGTCAGGGCATCCAGGCGGGCCTGGGCCTGCTCGAAGGCACCTTCGACACGCGGGTCGGCATGCACGATCAGGTACAGGCGGCCCTTGAGGTTGTCGAACACCGCCAGCTCGTTGGAATCCAGCAGCAGGATGTCCGGCGTGCCCAGCTCATCGCGGCCGGCCGGCGGCGCCAGGCGCGGTTCGATGTAGCCGATGCATTCGAAGCCGAACCAGCCGACCAGGCCGCCGGTGAATCCCGGCAGGCCGTCCAGCTTGGGCACCGAGTGGGCGCTGCGCAGCGCCTCGACCTCGGCGAAGGGATCGGCGACCTCGCGGGTGTCCACCACCTGGCCATCCTCGCGCACGGTCAGGGTGTGGCCGTGGAAGGCGTACACGCGACGTGCCGGCAGGCCGATGATCGAGTAACGACCAAAGCGCTCGCCGCCTTCGACGGATTCAAACAGGTAGGTATTGGGGCCGTCGGCGAGCTTCAGGTAGACCGAAAGCGGCGTGTCCAGGTCGGACAGCACTTCACGGACGACGGGAATGTGGGTGTGGCCTTCAGCGGCCTGCTGCTGAAACTGAGCGAGCGAATTCAAGACGACTTTCCTTCCGGGACACAGCGTTATGGGGGCGGACGACGGCAACGGGCCACCATCGCCACCAACGGCGTGCGGAAGAAAGAGTATGCGGGGTCGTCAGGCTGGACACCCCTTGACTGTAACGCAGCTTGCCCGGGAGGGAAACCCTGTGAAACTGAACCAGGCGTTGGGGTGATGGCCGGACGGACGAGGGGCTTGGGGGCGTTGGGGCGCCGGTAGAGTCGACTGTCAGTCGACTGCTCTTCCATCAGTGGCGGAAATGCACGCGCCACGCGCGCAAGTCGACTAACAGTCGACTCTACCCGGTCGGCTCTACCCTTGCCCCGCCAGCAGCGCGCAGTCGGCCGGCAGGTGCATGCGCACCCGCCCGGCCACGCAGTCGATGCGGAAACGTTGCGCCTGCACCGGCTCGCCATCCAGGTTCAGGGTCAACGCCTGCGGGGCGTCGATCTGCAGCCACGGCAGCTGCGCGCGGGTCGCCACCCGCTCCAGTGCCGCCTCCTTGCCACCGGTCAGCATCTGGCCCAGGGTCGCGGCCACCTCGCCGTCCAGTTCGGGCACCACGGTGACGTCCAGCAGGCCGTCGTCGATGAGCGCCTGCGGGCACAGCTGCTGGCCGCCACCGGCCTGGCGACCGTTGCCGATGCCCAGCGCGATGAATCCGCCCTCCCAGCTGAAATCCGGGCCGGACAGGCGCGCAGTGATCGGCTCGATGCGGCCCAGCTTGGCAATGCCGGTGATGACGTAGGCCAGTCCGCCGAGCATTTTCTTCAGGCCGGCATCGGTTTCCACGGTGACCTGGGTCCCGAAGCCGCCGCTGGCCAGGTTGGCGCACCACCAGGGCGTGCCATCGGCCTCCACGCGCAGCAGGTCGATGGGCCGGGCCGGCACCTGCCCGATCAGGGCGAAGGCCTCCGAAGGTTCGGTGGGAATGCCGGCCGACGTGGCGAAGTCGTTGGCCGTGCCCATCGGCACCAGGGCCAGCGATGGCAGTGCGTCGGCCGGTTCATCGCGATGGGCGAGGGTTTCGGCGACCGCACTGAGCGTGCCGTCACCGCCGGCCGCCACGATCACATCCACGCCATGGCCGATGGCTTCAGCCACGTAGCGTTCGGCGTCGCCCTCCTCCCACGTCACCCGCACTTCCAGCTGCACGCCCTGCCCGCGCCAGTGGCCGACGGCACTGCGCAGATCGTCATTGCCAGCGGATTTTCCGTTGAGTATCAGGCGCCAGCGCGGGGTGGTCATGCAGGTGCTTCCGGTGGGGGTGGCACAGGCTAGCAACCGCGCGTTCGCGGCCGGTGAAGCCTCCGTGTCATGCGGGTGTCATCGCCGGCCCGGAACATGGGAGGCCATAGCAGGGACGACGGATGGAGGCAGGATCAGCCTCCCACGAATGCAGCAGGGCCGCGCCAGTGTTTGGCGCGGCCTTTTTTTTTGCCTCAACCGTTGGCGAAATCGTGCAGCGCCTGGCCCTGCAGCCGGTACACGGTCCACTCGTCCTGCGGCTTCGCACCGGCAGCGGTGTAGAACTCGATGGCCGGGGTATTCCAGTCCAGCACCGACCATTCGAAGCGGCCGCAACCTTCGGCCACCGCCTGGCGCGCGATGTACTTCAGCAGCGCCTTGCCGGCGCCGGCACCGCGCTTTTCCTGGCTGACGTACAGGTCTTCCAGGTAGATGCCCTTGCGGCCCAGCCAGGTCGAGTAATTGTAGAAATACACTGCATAGCCGATGGCCTCGCCGCCGGCTTCGCAGATCAGCGCGCGGGCGGTGGCATCGGCGCCGAACAGGCTCTCGGCGATGCCGATCTCATCGGTCTGCACCGAATGCTCGGCCTTCTCGTAGATGGCCAGCTCGCGGATGAAATGCAGGATCAGGCCGGCATCGGCCACGGTGGCCGGGCGGATGTTCAACACGGCCACCATACTCATGGCTCAGCCCCGCGCCGCAGTGACATTCGCGCGCATCTGCGCGATCACGTCCTGGTAGCTGGTCCTGGCGTTGAAGATGGCCGAACCTGCGACGAAGGTGTCGGCGCCGGCAGCGGCGATCGCACCGATGTTGTCGGCCTTCACGCCGCCGTCGATCTCCAGGCGGATGTCCTTGCCGCTGGCGTCGATCTTCTGGCGGACCACGCGCAGCTTGTCCAGCGCCGAGGGAATGAAGGCCTGGCCGCCGAAGCCCGGGTTGACCGACATCAGCAGCACCAGGTCCAGGTCATCCAGCACCCAGTCCAGGATGTCCACCGGGGTGGCCGGGTTCAGCACGATGCCCGGCTTGCAGCCCAGCGAGCGGATCAGCTGGATGGTGCGGTGCGGGTGGCGGCTGGCCTCCGGGTGGAAGCTGATGTAGGTGGCGCCGGCCTCGGCGAAGTCCGGGATGATGCGGTCCACCGGCTCGACCATCAGGTGCACGTCGATCGGCGCGGTCACGCCGTGCTTGCGCAGGGCCTGGCAGACCATCGGGCCGATGGTCAGGTTGGGCACGTAATGGTTGTCCATCACGTCGAAGTGGACCCAGTCCGCACCGGCGGCCAGGACGTTGTCCACTTCCTCGCCCAGGCGGGCGAAATCGGCGGACAGGATGGACGGGGCGATGAGGCAGTTGGACATGGCCGGGGCCTTGGGGACGAGGGAAAGGGGTCAGCGCTTGCGCAGCGTCTTGATGCGGTCGTAGGCGGCGTTGATCCGCCGCGACTTCTGCTCGGCCTGCTGCTGCAGCTCGGGGGCCGCGCCGCCGAGCTTGTCGGGGTGGTACTGGGAAATGAGCTTGCGGTAGGCCCGCTCGACCTCGGCGTCGGTGGCCTCGGAGGTCAGCCCCAGCTCGCGGTACGGGTTTTCCTTGTTCAGGCGGAACCAGTCCGAATCGAAGGCATGGCCGAGCAGCAGGCCGATGACCGCCCCGAACAGCGGATTGGGCCGGAACAGCAGGGCACCGGCGATGAAACCGAGCAGTTTTCCGTACCAGCGCATGGCGCTCCGGGGGCGGCCGACGAAATGGACGCTCATTTTACGTCACAGCGGGCCCGGACCGCTTTACACTAGGCCGCCCGCTGGTCAGCGGGCCCGCCGGGTCCGCTGGGCAGCCGTATCGACAACGCCCCAGGAGTGCCCGTGCCAACCACGCTGTTGCAATCCGATCTCCCCGGCCTGCCCTTGCGCCATCGCGGCAAGGTGCGTGATGTGTTCGATATCCCGCGCGAGCGGCTGCCTGCAGGGACCCCGCCGGGCGACTACCTGCTGATGGTGGCCACCGATCGCCTGTCGGCGTTCGATGTGGTCCTGCCCGACCCGATCCCGGGCAAGGGCGAGATGCTCTGCCAGGTCTCCAACTTCTGGTTCGCCAAGACCGCGCACCTGATGCCCAACCACCTGACCGGCATCGACGTGGCCAGCGTGCTGCCCGAGGGCGTGGACCCGGCCCTGTACGCCAAGCGCGCGGTGGTCACCCGCAAGCTGAAGCCGGTGCCGGTGGAAGCGATCGCCCGCGGCTACCTGATCGGCAGCGGCTGGAAGGACTACCAGCGCACCGGCAAAGTCAGCGGCATCGACCTGCCCGATGGCCTGCGCCAGGCCGAGCAGCTGCCCGAGCCGATCTTCACCCCGTCCACCAAGGCCGCCGTCGGCGACCATGACGAGAACATCGATTTCGATGCGATGGTCAAGCAGGTGGGCGCGGACCTGGCCGAGCGCGTGCGCGATGCCACCCTGCGCATCTACAAGTTCGCCGCGGACTATGCCCGCGAGCGCGGCATCATCCTGGCCGACACCAAGTTCGAGTTCGGCACCGATGCCGATGGCCGCCTGTACATCATGGACGAGATGCTGACGCCGGATTCCTCGCGTTACTGGCCGGCCGACGAGTACGAAGTGGGCACCAGCCCGCCGAGCTACGACAAGCAGTTCGTGCGTGATTACCTGGAGACGCTGGACTGGGGCAAGACCGCCCCGGGCCCGGCCATCCCGGCCGAAATCATCGAGCGCACCCGCGCCAAGTACGCCGAGGCGCTGCAGCGCCTGGCCGGCATCAGCGTCGACTGATGCCCCTGCGCCCCCGGCCGGTCTGGCCGGGGGCGTTCGCGCAGCCAGGCATGGCCTGGCTCTACTGCGGGCGTGGCGGGAGATGCGCCCGATGAATTGGGCCCGGTAGAGTCGACCGTTGGTCGACTATCGCGCGCAGCGCGGGAATTTCGCGATCTGATGGTAGAGCAGTCGACTGACAGTCGACTCTACCAAGTCGACTCTACCAAGTCGGCCCCACCCCGTCGGCCCACCATTTTGCGCCCCCCATGATCGCGCGGTGCTGCGGGAGTATGCTGGCAGCATGCAGACCACCACCCAGCTTGCGCGGCCGATCGACCGCTACTTCGCCAGCTACTCCGACGACCACCGCAATGTGATCAACCAGCGCATCCACGTGGTGGCGGTACCGGCGATCCTGTGGTCGGTGGTGGCCCTGCTGTGGTGCGTACCGCCGCTGATCACCTGGTTCCAGTACGGCATCTGGGCCGCCTTTGCGATGTTCAGCGCCTGGTGCTTCTACAACAAGCTGTCGCGCCCGCTGGGCATCGGCATGCTCATCCAGTTCTTCGTGTTCGGCTGCCTGTGCCGCCTGCTGGAGGCCGAGATCGGCCTGCACAACCTGTTCTGGCTGGCGGTGGGCGTGTTCGTGGTGGCCTGGGTGGCGCAGTTCATCGGCCACAAGTTCGAAGGCCGCAAACCCAGCTTCCTGACCGACCTGACCTACCTGCTGATCGGACCGGCCTGGGTGATGGCCAAGGCCTACCGCAAGCTCGACTGGCGCTACTGACACCTCCCGCCGCGCCCTCCGGCCATCGTTTCCTGAACGGGCGCGGCCCGTCACCCCTGCTGCACGATCGACCTGCCAGCCTGCGATGCACGGGCGGCGCAGGCCTGCCTGCTGGTTCCCCGTGTGGCCCCCAGCCGTTGCCACGCGGGGCGCAGCCCCCCATGCGCGGGCGTAGGGAGCCGATCCGGCAAAGCCGGCGACCACACCCTGCAAGGCACGGAAAAGGGCATGCCGCACCGCAAAAAAGATGAATAGCGCACGTTACATGCCGTTTGTAGCCGTTACATGGGTTTCGGCGACATTTGACTGACTGTTAGACTCAATGACCTGCTCGTGAATCATGGATTCCCTGCATGCTCCCCAGCCTGCCCCTGCTGCTGGCCCTGCCGTTCCTGATGGCAGTGGCTGTTGCGGCCTTCCCCCGTAGTTCCCGCTCGACAGCCGCCTGGCTGGCGGCGCTGGCGCCGTTGGGCGGCCTGGCCATCCTCGGCTGGCTGACCCCGGCGGTGATGGACGGGCAGGTGGTCCGCACCCTGGTGCCCTGGCTGCCGCAGATCGGGCTGGATTTCGCCCTGCGCCTGGACGGCCTGGCCTGGATGTTCGCCGGCATGGTGCTGGGCATCGGTGCGCTGGTGGTGCTGTATGCGCGCTACTACCTCAGCAGCCAGGACAACGCGCACCGCTTCTACTGCTACCTGCTGCTGTTCATGGGCGCCATGCTGGGCATGGTGCTGTCGGGCAACCTGCTGCTGCTGATGGTGTTCTGGGAAATGACCAGCATCAGCTCGTTCCTGCTGATCGGCTTCTGGTCGCACCGCAAGGATGCCCGCGAGGGTGCGCGGATGGCGCTGGTGATCACCGGCGGCGGCGGCCTGGCCCTGCTCGGCGGCGTGCTGCTGATCGGCCGCATCGTCGGCAGCTTCGACCTGGACGTGGTGCTGGCCGCTGGCGAGCAGATCCGCTCCAGCGCGCTCTACCCCTATGCCCTGTTCCTGGTGCTGGCCGGCATCTTCACCAAGAGCGCGCAGTTCCCGTTCCACTTCTGGCTGCCGCACGCCATGGCCGCGCCCACCCCGGTGTCGGCCTACCTGCATTCGGCCACCATGGTGAAGGCCGGCGTATTCCTGCTGGCGCGCCTGCACCCGGCCCTGGCCGGCAGCGACCTGTTCTTCTACACCGTCAGCGGCATTGGCGCGCTCACCCTGCTGATCGGCGCCTGGAACGCGATCTTCCAGCACGATCTGAAAGGGCTGCTGGCCTACTCGACCATTTCCCACCTGGGCCTGATCACCCTGCTGTTCGGCCTGTCCACGCCGATGGCGGTGGTGGCCGGCGTGTTCCATATCCTCAACCACGCCACCTTCAAGGCCTCGCTGTTCATGGCCGCCGGCATCATCGACCACGAGACCGGCACCCGCGACATGCGCAAGCTGGGTGGGCTGCGCAGGCTGATGCCCTTCACCAGCGCGCTGGCGATCATCGCTTCGCTGGCGATGGCCGGCATTCCGCTGCTCAACGGCTTCCTGTCCAAGGAAATGCTGTTTGCCGAGGCGCTGACCGCCGGCGGGCCAGGCACCATGCGCACGGCCGTGTCGATCGCCGCGCTGCTGGCCGGTGTGTTCGGCGTGGCCTACAGCCTGCGCTTCGTCCACGACACGTTCTTCGGCCCCGGCCCGCATGGCCTGGACCGCGTACCGCACGAGCCGCCGCGCTGGATGAAGGTGCCGGTGGAGATCCTGGTGGTGATCTGCGTGGCAGTAGGCATCGCCCCGGCGCTGACCGTGGCACCGGTGCTGCACGCCGCGGCCGGTTCCATCCTCGGCAGCGCCATGCCCGAATACAGCCTGTCGGTCTGGCACGGCTTCAACCTGCCGCTGGCGATGAGTGCGATCGGCGTGGTCGGCGGCGTGGCCCTGTACTTCGGCCTGCGCAGGTTGATCAACCTGCACGGCGTGCAGAACACCGCCACCGGCCGCAACGTCTTCCACGCCCAGCTGGACACGGTGTCCGCGCTGGCCATGCGCCTGACCAACGGCATCGCCAACGGCAGCCTGCAGCGCATGCTGCTGGGCCTGGTGCTGGTGGCGATCACCGTGGCCGCCGCGCCCTACATCGCCAACCCGGCCTCGCCCAACTGGACCCGGCCGCAGTCGATGCCGCTGCTGGGCTGGGCGCTGTGGCTGGTGATGATGGCCTGCGCTGTGGCCACCCTGCGCGTCTACAAGCAGCGCCTGCTGGCCGTGCTGCTGGTCGGTGGCGTCGGCCTGATGGTCTCGCTCACCTTCGTGTTCCTGTCCGCCCCGGACCTGGCCCTGACCCAGCTGCTGGTGGAGATGGTGACGCTGGTGCTGATGCTGCTCGGCATGAACTACCTGCCCGCCCAGTCCGGGCCGGAACGCCCGCGCTGGCGCAAGCGCCGCGATGCGGTCATCGCGATCATCGCCGGTGCCGGCCTCGGCGCGCTGGCCTACAGCGCGATGACCCTGCCGCCCAACACCATGGCCGGCGAGATGCTCGCCCGCGCCCTGCCCGAGGCCTATGGGCAGAACGTGGTCAACGTGATCCTGGTCGACTTCCGCGGCTTCGATACCTTCGGCGAGATCACCGTGTTCGGCATCGCCGCGCTGGTGGTGCATGCCCTGCTGCGGCGCACGCGCATGGCCCCGGAACAGATCATGCCCGGCCCGCCGATCAAGCTGCCGGTGCCGGCCGATCTGGCCCAGATCATGTTCCCGCTCACCCTGACGGTCTCGATCTTCCTGTTCCTGCGCGGCCACAACGCGCCCGGCGGCGGCTTCATCGCCGGCCTGGTGCTGGCGGTACCGCTGCTGATCCAGTACGTGATCCAGGGCACCGCGTCGGTCGAATCGCGCTTCGGCTTCGACTACATCCGCTGCATCGGCATGGGCCTGCTGATCGCCCTGCTCAGCGGCAGCGCCTCGATGCTGTTCGGCGTGCCGTTCCTGACCAGCGGCCACCTCGACCTGCACCTGCCACTGATCGGTGAGGTGCCGCTGGCCAGCGCCATTGGTTTTGACATCGGCGTCTACCTGGTGGTGTTCGGCGGCGCCATGCTGATGCTGTCGATGATGGGCACGGTCAAGCCGTCGCGCACGCGCACCGCGCGCCGCGGCGAGATCGACCTGCAACGCCGTTCGGCCCGCACCGGGGAGATGCACTGATGGAACTGGCCCTGGCCACCGCGATCGGCGTGCTGACCGCCATCGGCGTCTACCTGCTGCTGCGCGCGCGCAGCTTCGATGTGATCCTCGGCATGACCTTCCTGTCCTACGCCACCAACCTGCTGATCTTCGCCGGTGGCCGCGTGGTGCTGGGCAAGGCGCCGGTACTGAAGGAAGGCGTGGACAGCAACCTGGGCAACTACACCGACCCGCTGCCGCAGGCGCTGGTGCTGACCGCCATCGTCATCGCCTTTGCGATGACCGCGGTGACCATCGTGCTGGCGATGCGCAGCCGCAGCGACAACCACAGCGACCACGTGGATGCGCACGAGCCGGATGAAGACGCACCGCCGCGTCGGGGCGAGGACCAGGCATGAACCATCTGGTGATCCTGCCGATCCTGATTCCGCTGCTCGGCGCCGCGCTGTCGCTGTTCGTCGAACACCGCCGTTACGGCCCGAAGGTGCAGCGCAGCGTGGCCTGGACCGCACTGGGTGCGCTGGCGCTGGCCGTCGGCCTGCTGTTCGCGCAGACCGCCGACGGTGACATCAACGTCTACCTGCTGGGTGACTGGCCCTCGCGGCTGGGCATCGCGCTGGTGGCCGACCGCCTGTCAGCGTGGATGCTGCTGACCACGTTGCTGCTGGCCATACCCTGCCTGATGCATGCGTGCTCGGGCTGGGACCGGCGCGCGCCGCACTTCCACGCGCTGTTCCAGTTCCAGCTGGTGGGCCTGAACGGTGCGTTCCTGACCGGCGACATCTTCAACCTGTTCGTGTTCTTCGAGGTGATGCTGATCGCCTCCTACGGCCTGCTGCTGAGTGGCGGCCGCGGCCTGCGCATGCGCATCGGCCTGCATTACGTGGTGTTCAACGTCACCGCCTCGACCTTGTTCCTGATCGCGCTGGGCCTGCTGTACGCCTCGCTGGGGTCGCTGAACATGGCCGAGCTGTCGCAGCGCATCGCCGAAGTGCCGGCCTCGCAGCTGACCCTGGTGAAGGCGACCATCGGCCTGTTGCTGCTGGTGTTCTGCGCCAAGGCCGCGCTGATGCCGCTGTACCTGTGGCTGCCCGAATCCTATGCGCGTGCACCGGCTGCGGTGGCGGCACTGTTCGCGATCATGACCAAGGTCGGCCTGTACGCGGTGCTGCGCGTGCAGATGCTGTGGTTCGGCGAGGACGCCGGCGCGCTGGCCGGCTACGGCCGCGACTGGCTGCTGTGGGCCGGCGTGGCCACCCTGGTGCTGGGCGGCCTGGGCGCACTGGCGGCTGCGCGCCTGCGCGTGCTGATCTCCTACCTGGTCGTCGTCTCGGCGGCGACGCTGTTCATCGCCTTCGCGGTGGGCACGCCGAAGGTGCTGTCGGCCGGCCTCTACTACCTGCCGCACAGCAGCTTCGTTGCGGCGGCGCTGTTCCTCATCGCCGACCTGATCCGCCGCCGCCGTGGCGGTGCCAGTGATCGCAAGGAAGTGGTGGCACCGATGCCGGGCAAGGAAACGCCGGCCGTGCTGTTCCTGATCGGCGCGGTCTCGGTGGCCGGCCTGCCGCCGCTGTCCGGCTTCCTGGCCAAGGCCGCGCTGCTGGCGGGCATGCCCGCGCAGTACACCGGTGCGGTGTGGACGGCGGTGCTGGCCAGCAGCCTGCTGGTCATCATGGGCCTGACCCGCGGTGGCATCCGCCTGTTCTGGCGCGTGCCGCTGCCCGACCCGGAGGCACCGCCGCCGCGCAAGGCACCGCTGCGCCGCATCGAGCTGTACGCCGCCTGCCTGCTGCTGGCCTACGGCATCGGCATGACCCTGGGTGCCGCACCGCTGATGCGCCACACCGATGCCATCGCCGCCCAGCTGCTGCAGCCGGGTGACTACGTGCAGCAGTTGCGCGCGACCACGCCGGAGATCCGCCAGCCATGACCGCCAAGCGCTCCTTCCGCCGCCGCGTGTTCCCCTCGCCCGCCCTGAGCATGATGGTGGTGGCGTTCTGGCTGCTGATGTCCGACAGCTTCACCCTCGGCCAGATCGTACTGGGCCTGGTGCTGGGCGTGGTGGTGCCGCTGTTCGCCGCGCGCCTGGACCGCGAGTTCGCCCGCATCGGCACGCTGCGGCCGGTGCCCAAGCTGCTGGTAGTCACCCTGTGGGACATCCTGATGTCCAACATCCGCGTGGCCATCCAGGTGCTCGGCCCGGAGCGCAACATCCACCCCGGTTTCATCTGGTTGCCGCTGGATATCGCCAACATCCATGGCATCGCCGCGCTGACCAGCATGATCACCCTGACCCCGGGCACCGTGTCGGCCGCGCTGAGCGATGACCGCAAGTACCTGCTGGTGCACGTGCTGCACCTGGAAGACCCGCAGGAGCTGATCGACACGATCAAGCGACGTTACGAAGCCCCGTTGATGGAGATCTTCCCATGACTGGATTCCAGATCATCCAGACCACCCTGGTGGTGTGCATGCACGTGGTCGGCCTGGCCATGCTGCTGGGCACCTGGCGCCTGCTGCGCGGCCCGACCGTGCCCGACCGCATCCTCGCGCTGGACACGCTGTCGGTGACCGCCATCGCCGAGCTGATGCTGTTCGGCATGTACCTCAACTCGGCGATCTACTTCGAAGCGGCGCTGGTCATTGCCATGCTCGGCTTCGGCAGCACCGTGGTGCTGAGCAAGTTCGTGCTGCGCCGGGACATCGTCGAATGATCACCTTCATCCAGATCGCCCTGTCGGTGCTGCTGCTGTTTGGCTGCTTCTTCATCCTGGTCGGTGCGCTGGGGCTGGTGAAGCTGTCGACCTTCTTCAAGCGCTTGCACGCGCCGACCAAGGCCAGCACGCTGGGCGTGGGCTGCGTGCTGGCGTGTTCGGTCTGCTACCACATCTTCCTGGGCCAGGACCCGCAGCCGCGCGAGCTGCTGATCACCGTGTTCCTGTTCATCACCGCGCCGATCAGCGCGCACATGATGGCCAAGGCCGCGCTGTCGCTGCTGATGGAAACCCGGCCCAGCCTGCCCGGCAACGAACGCGCCAAGGAAGAACAGCTGCCGCCGCCGGAACCGGCGCGGGAAGAGGACACGCTGCAGAACCGGTAGGTGCCGGCCGCTGGCCGGCACGGCTCATTGAGGGTGGGTGCCGACCGTTGGTCGGCACGGTCCGTCATCCACGCATGGCGTGGATCTACAGGACCAGGGCGATCTCAAGCCCCACCCACGCGACGAACGTCCCCAGAAGGATCGCGCCTTCCACCCGGCTGATGCACAGGTCGCCGCGCAGCATCGGGTACAGCACCAGGGCGAAAGCCAGCAGCGCCGGCAGTTCCAGGCGCACGAACGAGGCCGGCAGCGCCAGCGGCTGCAGCAGGCCCATCGCACCGATCACCAGCAGCAGGTTCACCACGCTGGAACCCAGCACGTGGCCCAGCACCATGTCGCCGTGGCCGCGCCGCGCCGCCGCGATCGCCGCGGCCACTTCCGGCAGCGCGGTGCCGATGGCCACCGGCAACAGGCCCACCAGCAGCGGGGTCCAGCCCAGCGCCGTGCCGAAATCCGCCGCAGCGCCTACCACCAGGCGCGCGCCCCAGTAGAGCGTGAGCGCGGCGATCAGCACGCGCAGCACGTTCAGCGGCAGGCTGGTGCGGCTCAGCGCGGATTCGGCGATGACCGCCTGCACGTCCGGCGCTTCCAGGCGCCCGCGACGCAGCAGCACGATCTGCACCAGCACGAAGCCCGCCACCAGCACGCCGGCTTCCCAGCGCTGCAGGCGCCCATCCAGGCCGAACACGATCAGCAGCAGGCCGGCGGCCAGCAGCGACCACCACAGCACACCCTGCAGCCGCGCGCGCAGCAGCAGCGGCGCGGCGATGGCAGCCACGGCCAGGGTCAGGCCGAGATTGGCGATGCTGCTGCCGATGGCGTTGCCCAGGGCCAGTTCGGGCTGGCCAACCCACAGCGCGCGCGCATTGACCGCCAGTTCCGGCAGCGACGTGGCGACGCCCAGCAGCAGCAGGCCGGCAGTGAAGGCACTGGCGCCGAAGCGCTGGGCGAGGCCGGCGACGGCCTTGACGATGGAATCCCCGCCCAGCGCCAGCAGCAGCAGGCCAAGCAGGAACCAGGCAATTGAAATGGCGATCATCGAGCACTCCCCAGCGGTCGTGGCGCGATTCTACGCGTGGCCCACCCTTGGCGGGTGAGCCACGGCGGCCGTGGTCAGCCGCAGCCTTCCACGTAATCCACCTGCGGGGTCTGGCCGACCCGCCAGCTGCCGACCTTGCCGTCGGCGCCCAGCGCGAAATCGATGATGGCCGCGCCGTCCTGGGCCGGGCGCACGCGCAGGTGCTGGGCCTTCTCGTCGTACTTGTCCGGGCCGACGTCAGCGCGCTCGGGGTACAGCAGCTGCAGTTCGCCCAGGGTCATGCCGACCTTGCCGCCGCCCGGGGCGACGATGCCGGTGCTGCGTACGTCGTAGCGCACCAGCTTGCGGCCCTCGATCATCAGGCGCGGGTCCTCGGCATCCTGCGGGCGCAGGAAGTAGCAGCCGTCATTGTTGTCATCGGCCGGCAGCGGCTTGCCTGCCGCATCGGTGCCCAGTCCCTGCAGCGGTGCGCCGTAGCCACTGCGCACCTCGGCGATGGGCGCGCCCAGGCGGGCACCGCCGAAGCCCTCCAGCCGCGCCGGGCTGTCGCTGCGCGGGTCGGCCGGCGAGGTGGTGGCGAGGTCGGCATCGGCTGGGGCGGTGGCGGTCGCCGTGTCCTTGGCCGGGGCAGAGGCCTCGGCGGGGGCCTCGGCGGTGCGGTTGCAGGCGGCCAGCGACAACAGCAGCAGGCCGGCGATGGGCAGGTGTTTCATGGGTGCGGATCCTTGGCACGGGGTGCTGGCACGCTAGCGCAGCGCGCGTGCAGGCGCTGCATTGTCATCGCCGTTTCATGGCCCTCGTTCAGGCTCGGCGTGCACCGACTTGGCTGTCCTTTCCATGCAACCGCGCAAGACCGACCTCGCCCGAACCGCGCTGCAGGCCCACCGCGCGCCGCTGGACATGCGCCAGCGCCGGCTGCTGATCCTGTGTGACGGCCAGCGCAGCATCGCCGACCTGACCGGCTTGATCGGCCAGGAGGCGCCCGCCATGGTGATCCAGCTGGTCCAGGGCGGCTACCTGGAAACCGGCGCGCCCGCGTCACCACCGCCGGCACCGTCACCGCCCGTGGCTCCCGGCCCGACGGCGGCGGTGGCACCCGCAGTGGCCCCTGCAGTTGCGCCTGCGCCTGCACCCGCCGCCCCGGTGGAGCGCCGCCGCTCGCTGGTGGCCGCGCGCATCTACCTGCTGGGCATCCTGGAAATGCAGCGCAATCCGATGGCCGCCGCCCTGTTCCGCGACCTGCAGCAGGCCCGCGCCGAAGAGGATGTGGTGAAGGTGCTGCAGGCAGCGTTGCAGGCGTTGCCGGGCATGACCTCCGACGGGTACTGCGAGCGCGTGCGGCAGCGCCTGCTGGAAGCGCTGCCGGTCGAGCATTGCGACGCCTTCGCGGCAACGGCGTAGGGTCGCGAAAACATCCACGCATGGCGTGGATCTACAACATCACCGGTCGGATTGACCACGTGGATCCACACCATGCGTGGATCCCGCATCCCGCCAGTAGATCCACGCCATGCGTGGATGCAATGGATCAACGGAAATTGTTGCGCAGGCCGTTCCAGCACTGCTGGTAATCGCCCTGGCGGTGGCCGGCGGCCACGGCCTGCGCGCTCGGGCGGATCACCGCGCGGGTCTCGAACATGAAGGCCATCGTGTCCTTGATGACATCGGCCTTGGACAGGTCGGCGTTGGACGCCTTGTCGAAGGTCGGCGCATCCGGGCCGTGCCCGCTCATGCAGTTGTGCAGCGATGCGCCACCCGGCACGAAGCCTTCGGCCTTGGCGTCGTAGGCACCGTGTACCAAACCCATGAATTCGCTGGCGATGTTGCGGTGGAACCACGGCGGGCGGAACGTGTTCTGCGCCACCAGCCAGCGCGGCGGGAAGATGGCGAAATCCATGTTGCTGGTGCCCGGTGTGTCGCTGGGCGAATGCAGCACCAGGAAGATCGACGGGTCCGGGTGGTCGTAGCTGATCGAGCCGATGGTGTTGAAGCGGCGCAGGTCGTAGCGGTACGGCGCGTAGTTGCCGTGCCAGGCCACCACGTCCAGCGGCGAATGATCGATGGGCGCGCGCCACAGGCGGCCCTCGAACTTGGCGATCAGTTCGAAATCACCGTCCACGTCCTCGAACGCGGCGTGCGGCGTTTCGAAGTCACGCGGGTTGGCCAGGCCGTTGGCACCGATCGGGCCCAGGTCCGGCAGCTTCAGCAGCGCGCCGTAGTTCTCGCAGATGTAGCCGCGGCTGGGGCCGTCGGGCAGCTCGACGCGGAAACGCACGCCACGCGGGATCACCGCGATCTGCTGCGGCTCGACCTCGACCACGCCCAGTTCGGTCAGCAGGCGCAGCGCGCCCAGCTGCGGCACGATCAGCAGTTCGCCATCGGCGTTGTAGAAGTAGCGGCCGACCATGTCCCGGTTGGCGGCGTACAGATGGATGCCGACGCCGGCATGCGCATCGGGCGAGCCGTTGCCGCCCATCGTGTACAGGCCTTCGACGAAATCAGTCGGCAGTTCCGGCAGCGGCAGCGGGCTCCAGCGCATCTGGTTGGGCGAGGCCGGCTGCGCGCCGAAATCACACTGCAGCTGCGACTGCGCGAACGGGGTGAATTCGCCGTGGGTCACCGCCGGGCGGATGCGGTACAGCCAGCTGCGGCGGTTGCTGCCGCGCGGTGCGGTGAACGCGGTACCCGAGAGCTGTTCGGCGTACAGCCCGTGGGCCACTTTCTGCGGTGAGTTCTGCCCGACCGGCAGCGCGCCGGCGACGGCCTCGGTGGCGAATTCGTTGCCGAAACCGGACTGGTAGCTGCGGGCGGTGATGGCGGTGGACATGGAAACTCCAGAGATTGCCGGCCAGCGGCCGGCACTACCATTCGGACAGGCAATGCCGGCGGGCCGCCAACATTGCCTGCAGACGTTACAGCACGCCGCGGCGGATCTGGTCGCGCTCGATGCTTTCGAACAGCGCGGTGAAGTTGCCTTCGCCGAAGCCTTCGTTGCCCTTGCGCTGGATGATCTCGAAGAAGATCGGGCCGATGCAGTTCTGGGTGAAGATCTGCAGCAGCTTGCGCTGGTGGGTTTCCGGGTCGGCGTCGATGAGGATCTTGTTCTTCGCCAGGCGCGCCACGTCTTCACCGTGGTTGGGCACGCGCTGGTCGATCACATCGAAGTAGGTCTCCGGCGTGTCGAGGAAGTCCACGCCCTGCGCGCGCATGGCTTCGACGGTCTCGTAGATGTTGTCGGTGAAGCAGGCGATGTGCTGGATGCCCTCGCCCTTGTACGCGTCCAGATACTCGTTGATCTGGCTCTTCGGGTCGGACGACTCGTTCAGCGGGATGCGCACGATGCCGTCCGGGGCGGTCATCGCCTTGGACACCAGGCCGGTCTTCAGGCCCTTGATGTCGAAGTAGCGGATCTCGCGGAAGTTGAACAGGCGCTCGTAGTAATCCGACCACTGCTGCATGTTGCCGAAGTACAGGTTGTGGGTCAGGTGGTCGATGAAGGTCAGGCCGAAGCCGAACGGACGCAGGTCGGCGCCGTCGACCACCTCGTAGTCGCCATCGAAGACGCTGCCGGCGCTGCCGTAGCGGTCGACCAGGTACAGCATGCAATCGCCGATGCCCTTGATGACCGGGGCGTTGACCGCCTTGCTGTCCGGCTTGAAGGCGATGGCCTCGGCGCCGTTGCCCAGGGCGGTCTGGTAGACCTCCTGGCCCGGCTTCTTGAAGCGGATGGCAAAGCCGCAGGCGCAGGGGCCGTGCTTTTCAGCGAAGTCGGCGGCGAAGGAATCGGGGTCTTCGTTGACGAGGAAGTTGACGTCGCCCTGGCGATAGACGGTAATCGGACGCTGCTTGTGCTTGAGCACCGCGCTGAAGCCCATCTTGCGGAAGTACTCGTGCAGCTCCTGGCCACGGCCGGCCGGGGCGGCAAATTCGACGAACTCGAAGCCGTCGATGCCCATCGGGTTTTCGAAGGTGGTGACCTGCATGCCGGGGTTCGGGTGCGAGGCGGTCGGGACTGCGGTATTCATGGCGTGGCTCCGAATCGGTACCGCATCGGTACAAACCAGGTGCGGGCTAGGGTGGACCCGGCGAGAATGCAGGGTCCGGACATACCACTTATAGTTACACTTGAAACCACCAGCAAGGTGCACCGCAGCATGAGCCCAGCCGACCCCGCCTCCACCCGCGTGCGTGCCTCGCACGTCCTGCTCGACCTGGAACAGTTCCTGCCGTATCGGCTGAGCGTGCTGTCCAACCGCGTGAGCGGCAACATCGCCAAGCTCTATGGCGACCGCTACGGCCTGGCCATTCCCGAGTGGCGGGTGATCACCATCCTGGCGCTGTACCCGGGTTCGTCGGCCAGCGAGGTTTCCGACCGGACGGCGATGGACAAGGTCGCGGTCAGCCGCGCGGTGGCGCGCCTGCTGGAGCGTGGTTTTATCAAGCGTGAGACGCATGGCGATGACCGCCGGCGCTCGGTGCTGGCGCTGTCGGCGGCCGGTTTCGAGGTGTACGAGACGATCGCGCCGCTGGTGATCGAGATCACCCGCAAGCTGATGTCGGTGCTGAGCGAGGAAGAGGAGCAGGTGCTGGAGAAGCTGATCCTGCGGCTGGCCGGCGATGGCCTGGAGCGGATGGGCGAAGGCGTCTGAGGGAAGGCTTCCGGGGCCCCTGCCCCGGTCCCCGGTGGTGCCGACCGTTGGTCGGCACATCTGTCAGATATCGAAATCAATTGTGGGTCAGAACCGGTGCCGACCAACGGTCGGCACCCACCCGTGCCGGACGCCGTTCCAGTAGATCCACGCCATGCGTGGATGGCGTTGCCTGCCTCGCCCGGCGTGTCGTCGGCAACCCTTCAAGGGTGCATCGGGCCGTCGTTGATGACGTTCATCGCGCGCAATTGGGTGTCCGCCGACGAGCGGCACCCGGGCCTCACGCGTCACTGGCTGTCGGCGTTGCCACCTGATGTTTCGGGATTGGCCCGGTAGCATCGTCTTGGACAGATCAGGCCTATCCAACGGCTTCAATCGAGTGGTTTTGCCTATTGGACGAACGCTCCGGTCGAGGCGAGGTTGGGCGCGCAGCGGAGCACCGCTGCCGGGGTTGAACGCCCGTTGATCCAGGCCCAGGAATCCCGCCATGTCCCGATCCGCCCGCCGCAAAGACCCGGCGCCCTCCCCCATCACCCTCGATCATGAGGCCGACCTGCAGTGTATCGATGAGGCGCTGGCGACGGTGGAGTCCATCGCCGATGCCTGGTTTGAACACCATCGCCTGAAGCCCTGCCCGCCCGGGTTCCTGCTGTCACTGAACCGGCTGCGCGACTTCACCAGCTTCGCCAAGGCCTACGCGACCGCGCTGCGGCTCGTGCGGGAGTAGATCCACGCCATGCGTGGATGCTCCTGCTCAGCTCAGGTGCTTGCGCCGCGCATGGATCCACGGCACGGCCAACGCGGCGATGGCACCGCCGGCAAAGCCCAGCGAGGCGGCAACCGTAGCCGCTTCGATCGCACCGGGCAGCGCCAGCGCGGCAGCGACCAGCAGCAACGATGGCAGGCCGACGAAGGTGCCGAGGAAGAAGGTCCAGCGCGGCGACCAGGTGTTGAGCTGCAGCAGGCTGACCGGCTGCCAGGCCTCCGAGGCGGTGTCTTCGGCGATCTTCGCCACCACCTTGCCCAGGTCCACTTCCGGCACCAGCCGGCCCGGGCGGGCGGCGGCGATGGCCTCGGCCACGGCCTCCACCGGCGGGAAGCTGGCCGGCCACGCGCCCGGCGCGGCCACGCCATAGGCGGTCAGCAGCGGCACGCTCAGCCACGGCGCCACCAGCGGGCGTACCTTGCGCCGGCCGTACACGCACCAGATCTGCGCCTGGCCGTGCGCGGTCACGTTGTACAGGGCAAGCTCGCCCGGCGGCGGGTAGCCCAGCATGGTCACCCGTGCGGCCATGCTGTCCTGGTCCATCGCGCGCAGGAACCCGGGGCGGCTGCGCCCTTCCTGCATCCAGGCCAGGCCGAGCGCGCCGACCAGCCAGGCTTCGGCGACGTCCTTGCTGCCAGCAGTGGCGCGCTCATCCGCGGCCAGGTACCAGGCCAGCGATTTCGGTTCGGCCACGTCGTCCACGCCCCAGCGGCTGTCGTCGCCCAGCACGTGGCGCACCGGCAGGCGTGCCGGCGCGGTCTCGCCGCGTTCGCCGGTGTGCAGGAACGGCAATACGCCCTGCACGAAACTGGGCAGATCAATCGCGCGCAGGCCATTGCCCTGCCATTCCGGCGGCAGCAGGCCAGCCAACTGGCCCTCGGCAGCCAGGCGGTCCAGGCGGGACTTCTGTTCAACCAGCTTCTGCACCGCGCCCTTCAGCACGACGTTGTCCGGCAGGGCGATCTGCGGCAGGCGGTGGCGCGGCGGCGCCAGCTCCACGGTGTCCTCGCCGGTGCCTGCGTCATCCAGCAGGGCATCCTGCGGCGGCAGGCTCACCCCCTCGGGGGCGGCGTCACTGGCCGCTTCGGGCAGGCGTTGGGCGTGGTCGGTGTGCATGGGCGCTCCGGTAGGGGCAGCCGACGATCCTGTCGACTGACGTCCTTGCCGTTAGCGGCCATGGGGTGGGTTTCTGTAGGTGAGCAGGCACGGCAGCCGAGCGTGGGCTCGGCTCTACAGAGGCAGGGCAGCCGGGGTCAGCGCTGCGGCGCCCACCTCTTCAGGAAGGCCATGAACCTGCTGCGGTTGTAGCCCTTGCCTTCGTTCTTGGCTTTTTCCAGCTCGCCGGTGAACTGCGACTGCAGCAGGGTGCCATCCGAATCGAGCACGAACAGGTGCGGGTACCCCTTCACCTGCGGGTATTGCGAGAGAAACGCCGCGTTCTCGTTCTCTTCGCTGTAGTTCACCTTCATCCAGACGTAGTTCGCATCGCGGAAGCGGCGGATTTCGGCATCGCCTTCCACGAACTGGTCCATCAGGTGGCACCAGGGGCACCACTCGCCGCCCACGTCCAGGATGATGTGCTTGTTGCCGCGCTGGGCTTCGACCTTGGCCGTTTCCAGATCGGCGGCCGGGTCGCGGGCCGGGTCGAAGCTGGCATTGAGGCCGGCGATGGCGGCGATATCGGCCGCCGCCGGGGTGTTGCCCGAGGCCACCGGCGCGCTGGGATCAGCGGCCGGTGGCTCGGTGGGACGGGTGTCGAGCGGCTGCGTCGGTTCGGCCGGTGCCGGCGGCGGTTGCTGGGAACAGGCGCCGATCAGCGCCGCACACACCACTGCCACCACTGCACTGCCGAACGTTGTACGCATGCCCACTACCCTCTGTTTACTTGACGCCGTGCATCAGCTTGTTGATCAGCGGGGCCACCAGGAACAGCACCACGCCGGAGCCGATCAGGGCCCAGAAACCGAAGGTATACCCCTTCAGTGCCGATTCGATCGTCATGCCACCTTCACCGGACACCGCGCCGGCGAAGATGCCCGACAGGTTGTTGCCGATGCCGGTGGACAGGAACCAGCCACCCATGCCGAAGCCGACCAGGCGCACCGGGGCCAGCTTGGTCACCATCGACAGGCCGATCGGCGACAGGCACAGCTCACCCACCGACTGGATGACGTAGACCATGAACAGGGTCCAGAACGGAATCTTGCCGTCCACGACCATTTGCGACAGGGCGAACATCAGCAGGGCGAAGGCGGCGCCGTTGAACAGCAGGCCCAGGCCGAACTTGCGCGGGATGGACGGATTGGCGCTGCCCATGGCCACCCAGATCCAGGCGATGATCGGCGCCAGGGTGATGATGGCCACCGAGTTGACCGACTGGAACCACGCGGTCGGGAAGGTCCAGTCACCGAACTTGCGGTTGACGATGTTGTCGGCCAGGAAGGTGAAGGAGCTGCCCGCCTGTTCGAAGAACATCCAGAACATCACGTTGAAGGCGAAGATGATCAGCATGGCGATCACGCGGTCGCGCTGCACCTTGCCCTCGCGGATGCCTTCCACCAGCAGCAGGATGGCCAGGACGGTGAACATCGCGCCCAGGATCCAGGCCAGCGCAGCGGCGCCGGTGGCCAGCAGGAAGTACGACACCGGAATGGCGACGATCGCACCCACCACCACCTTGATGATCGGCCCGATGCCTTCGGCGCCGGCCGGCGGTGCACCAATGCCCTTCAGGCCGGCGCGACCGATGTAGAACCACACCAGCGAAATCAGCATGCCCACGCCGGAGGCGATGAACACGATCTTGTAGGACGGCATCTCGGCGGTGCCGAAGATCTTGCGGGCCAGGTACTCGGTCAGCACCGGGGCGATCATCGCGCCGATGTTGATGCCCATGTAGAAGATGGTGAAGCCCGAATCGCGGCGCTCATCCTTCAGGCCGTACAGCTTGCCGACCATGGTGGAGATGTTGGGCTTGAACATGCCGTTGCCGACGATGATCGTGGCCAGGCCGAGCTTGAAGATGTGCTCCTGCGGCAGGGCGATCATGAACAGGCCTGCGGCCATGATGACCGCGCCGGTCAGGATCGACCGCTGGTAGCCCAGCACCCGGTCGGCCACGTAGCCACCGAAGATCGCTGCGGCGTACACCAGGGCCAGGTAGGCGCCGTAGATGCGGCTGGCGTCGGCTTCGCCGGCGGCACTGCCGTTGCGGAACTGGGCAACGATGTACAGCACCAAGGCCCAGCGGATGCCGTAGAACGCAAAGCGCTCCCAGAACTCGGTCATGAACAGCATCCACAACGGGCGCGGGTGGCCCATCAGGGTCTTGAATTCCGGCACGGCCGGCTCTGGGGTGTTCGCAGTGGCGTTTAGGCTCATGCGGGTTTCCTGGTTCGGTGGATGGACGGCACATCCGATGTGCGCTTGGAGCAACGCGCGAGGATCACCGACTTCTGGCGTTCACGTCAAATACACGCCGTTTGAGGCAGGTCACGGCCTGCTCGCTGAACTTGCATCTGAAACGATCCAGCCCATCGCCGGTGGCCTTGCTGAATGGGGCTCAGGCCGGGTCGGCTGGCGGTGGCACCTGCAGGCTGGTGCGCACCTGGAACAGCTCGGGGAAGAAGGTCAGCTCCAATGCCTGTCGCAAAAAGCCCACTCCGGAGGAGCCGCCAGTGCCGCGCTTGAAGCCGATCACCCGCATCACGGTACGCATGTGGCGGAAGCGCCACAGCTGGAAGGCGGTTTCCAGGTCCACCAGGTCCTCGCACAGCGAGTACTCGCGCCAGTAGCGGTCGGTGTCCTGGTAGATGCGGGCGAACACCGGCTGCAGGCTGTCGTCGGACACGTGTGGCAGGGTCCAGTCACGGTCGGTGTAGAGGTCGGGGATGGCGTGGCCGAAGCGCGCCAGGTACTTCAGGAATTCCTCGTACAGGCTCGGCGCTTCCAGCACGCTGCGCAGCTGCGCCTGGCCTTCCACGTCATGCTCGAACACCTGCAGCATCTGCGCGTTCTTGTTGCCCAGCAGGAACTCGATGTAGCGGTACTGCAGCGACTGGAAACCCGAGGACGGGCCAAGCACGTCGCGGAAGCCCATGTACTCGGACGGGGTCAGCGTTTCCAGCACCGACCACTGCTCGGTCAGCTGGCGCAGCACCTGCTTGCTGCGCGCCAGCACCTTGCGGCACTGCCAGACTTCATCGCGCTGCAGGAAGCCGATCGCCGCCCGCAGCTCGTGGCCCAGCAGCTTCAGCCACAGCTCCGAGGTCTGGTGCTGGATGATGAAGAGCATCTCGTCGTGGTGCGGCGGGTTGGACAGCGGCTGCTGCGCGGTCAGCAGCTGGTCCAGCCGCAGGTAGCCGCCGTAGGTCAGGCGCCCGTGCAGGTCGGTGTGGATGCCGGCTTCGAGATCGCGTTGGTTGTTGTCGACGGACATGGGCGGGACCAGATCAGGGGCGGCAAGGGTAGCGCGTTGCCTGGCGTGCGGGCAGCGGGCAAGGGGCAGCGTGCGGACCATACCGGGGCGTGCAGTCGGCCTGTGGAACCGCCGTTGCGCGTGGAACCTTTCGCGCCGTTGCGCCGGCAGTCAGCCAAAGGCGTATTCTGATGCTTTGCAGCAACGACTGAATACGTTGTTGTTATTGGCCCCCGAGCCGTCGCCAGGTGTACAAAGGGGAATCCCCGTGTTGCGCCGCAGGAAGGCTATTTCGTACGCGTTCCTTAACATGGCGATTCATATCATTTGTAACTTCTCTGTCGAAGGTGCAGTACGCAATGACGGTTGCCGCTGAGTTCAAGATCGAATACCTGCAGTACCTGGACGCGGAGGGCAAGCTCGTCCGTGACGACCTGCCCGCATCCCTGAAGGATCCGGCCGTCCTGGTGCCGCTGTTCAAGCAGATGCTGTACGTACGCACGTTCGACAGCAAATCCATCGCGCTGCAGCGCACCGGCAAGCTCGGCACCTATGCCGCCTGCCTGGGCCACGAAGCCGCACACGTCGGCATCGGCGCTGCGATGAAGGCCGGCGACGTGTTCGCGCCCAGCTACCGCGAATACGGTGCGATGTTCATGCGCGGCGTGCGCCCGTACGACGTGCTGATGTACTGGGGCGGCGACGAGCGCGGCAACGACTACACCGGCAACGCGGTGAAGGACTTCCCGTTCTGCGTGCCGATCTCCACCCAGTGCCTGCATGCTGCCGGCGCTGCGCTGAAGTTCAAGCTCAACAACGAAGCGCAGATCGCAGTGGCGGTGTGCGGCGATGGCGGCAGCTCCAAGACCGACTTCTACGCCGCGCTCAATTCCGCCGGTGCCTACAAGCTCCCGCTGATCCTGTGCATCGTCAACAACGGCTGGGCGATCTCGGTGCCGCGTTCGGCCCAGACCGGTGCCGAAACCCTGGCCCAGAAGGGCCTGGCCGGTGGCCTGCACTGCCTGCAGGTGGACGGCAATGACCTCATCGCCGTGCTGGCCGCGATGGAACAGGCGCGCGAGCGCGGCCTGGCTGGCGACGGCGGCACCGTGCTGGAACTGCTGACCTACCGCCTGTCCGACCACACCACCGCCGACGACGCACGCCGTTACCGCGACGACGCCGAAGTGAAGGACGCCTGGACCCGTGAGCCGATGCTGCGCCTGCGCAAGTACCTCATCGCCCAGGGCGTGTGGAGCGAAGACGAAGAAAAGACCTGGGTCGAGCAGTGCGCGGCCAAGGTGGACGAGGAAGTGAACCAGTACCTCAATACCCCGGTGCAGCCGGTTGAGGCGATGTTCGACTACCTGTATGCCGATCCGCCGGCCGACCTGCTGGCCCAGCGCGCGGCCGCCATTGCCCTGGAGCAGCGCCATGGATGACATCAAGAGGGGCGCATCCGCTTCCCAGGCCAATGCCGCCGACAGCGCCGCTGTCGCCGGTGGAGATATCGCAATGACCGCTACCCCCATCACCCTGATCGAAGCCATCACCCAGGCCCTGGCCTGGGAGCTGGAACACGACCCGTCGGTGCTGGTGCTGGGCGAGGACGTGGGCGTCAACGGCGGCGTGTTCCGTGCCACCGCCGGCCTGCAGCAGCGCTTTGGTTCGCAGCGCATCCTCGACACCCCGCTGGATGAAACCACCATCGCCGGCCTGACCGTCGGCCTGGCCGCACAGGGCATGAAGCCGGTGGCCGAAGCCCAGTTCGACGGCTTCGTCTACCCGATGGTCGACCACATCATCTGCCACGCCGCGCGCCTGCGCACCCGTACCCGTGGCCGCCTGCACTGCCCGATGGTGCTGCGCGTGCCGTGGGGCGGTGGCATCCGCGCGCCGGAACACCACAGCGAAGCCAACGAATCGATCTTCACCAACGTGCCGGGCCTGCGCGTGGTGCTGCCGTCCAGCCCGCAGCGTGCCTACGGCCTGCTGCTGGCCGCCATGCGTGATCCCGACCCGGTGATCTACATGGAGCCCAAGCGCATCTACCGCCAGTACAAGGAAGTGGTCGTCAACGACGGCGAAGCGCTGCCGCTGGACGTGTGCTTCGTGCTGCGCGACGGCACCGACGTGACCCTGGTGGCCTGGGGCGCACAGGTGAAGGAAGCGCTGGAAGCGGCCGACAAGCTGGCCGGCGAAGGCATCAGTGCCGAAGTCATCGACGTGGCCACGCTGCGTCCGCTGGACTTCGCCACGATCGCCGAATCGGTGGCCAAGACCGGCCGCTGCGTGGTCGTGCAGGAAGCCCCGAAGACCGCGGGTTTCGGTGCCGAGATCGCCGCACGCCTGGCCGAGGAGTCCCTGTACGACCTGCTGGCCCCGGTCGAGCGCGTTACCGGCTACGACACCCACATTCCGCTGTTCCGCCTGGAAATGAAGTACCTGCCCAGCGTGGACCGGATCGTGACCGCGGCCAAGCGCGCGGTGGCGGCAGGCTGACATGCGGGCACGGCTCCTTGGGGCTTACCGCAGCCAGTATTCCAACCCGCTCCGGTTCCGCACCGGCCAGATCGTCGAAGTCGGTGTACGTGACGAGGAATGGCCGGCGTTTGCCTGGGTACGCACCAACGATGGGCGCGCTGGATGGGCGCCCGTCGCTTGGCTGCAGCTGCTGGACGATGGTCGCGCCGAAGCCCTGCGCGATTACGACGCCCGCGAGCTGGATGTGGAAAACGGCGAGATGGTGAAGCTGCATCACGAACATGGTGGGTGGTGGTGGTCCGAGCGCGCGAATGGCGCGACGGGCTGGCTGCCGGCCCGCGAACTGGAACTGCTGGAAGAGAACTGCACATGAGCCAGACCAAGAATTTCAACCTGCCCGACCTGGGTGAAGGCCTGCCGGACGCGACCATCGTCGAGTGGTTCGTCAAGGAAGGCGACGTGATCAAGCTGGACGCGCCGCTGGTGTCGATGGAGACCGCCAAGGCCGTCGTGGAAGTGCCCTCGCCGGTGTCCGGCAAGGTGCTGAAGCTGTCCGGCGCCGCCGGCGACATCATCCCGACCGGCGCGGTGCTGGCCAGCTTCGAGATCGACCCGAACCTGCCGCAGCGCGCCGATGGCCAGGACACCGGCCACAGCCACGGGCACGCCCCGGCGGCCCCGGCCGCACCGAACCCGCCGCCGATGCCGGCCGCCCCGGTGGCTGCCGCCGCTGAAGAAAAGGCCGAGCGTGATGACGCCGGCACCGTGGTCGGCGCGATGCAGAGCTCCAATGCCGTGCACACCGAACAGGCGCTGGCCGTCGGTGGCGTCAAGGCCGTGCCGGCCGTGCGTGCCACCGCGCGCAAGCTGGGCGTCGACCTGGCCCGCGTGCGCGCCACCGGCGCCGATGGCGCGGTGACCATGGCCGACGTCAAGCAGGCTGCGGCCGACGGCAGCGCCAAGCTGGGGGCTGCCCCGGCACCGGTGGCCGCCGCAGCCTATGCCGCCCCGGCTCCGGCCCAGGTGGCTGCGCCGGTGCAGAGCGAAGCCCGTACCCCGCTGTCCGCCGCCGGCAAGCCGATGCGCACCCAGCCGCCGGGCGTGGTCGCCAAGGGCCAGCCGGAGCCGCTGAAGGGCGTGCGCCGCAACATGGCGCGGGTGATGGCCGATGCGCACAGCAAGGTCGTGCCGACCACGCTGAACGACGACGCCGATATCCACGCCTGGCTGCCGGGCAACGACGTTACCGCCCGCCTGGTGCGCGCGATCGTGGTTGCCGCGCAGAAGGTGCCGGCCATGAACGCCTGGTTCGACGGCGAAGCGCTGACCCGCACCCTGCACGCGCAGGTGGACATCGGCATCGCCGTGGACACCGACGACGGCCTGTTCGTGCCGGCGCTGCGCAATGCCGACATGCTCGATGCCCGTGGCATCCGCGAAGGCGTCAACCGCCTGCGCGAACAGGTGGAAGCCCGTTCCATCGCGGCCTCCGAACTGAGTGGCTACACCATCTCGCTGTCCAACTTCGGCATGTTCGCCGGCCGCTATGCGACCCCGGTCGTGGTGCCGCCGTGCGTGGCCATCATCGGTGCCGGCCGTGCCCGCCACCAGATGACCCCGGTGATGGGCGGCGTGGAAGCACACAAGGTCATCCCGCTGTCGGTGACCTTCGACCACCGCGCCGCCACCGGCGGCGAAGCGGCCCGCTTCCTGCGCGCGATGATGGACGACCTGGCACTGGCCAGCTGATGGCTGGATGCCAACCCTTGGTTGGCACATGACCTGAAAAAACGCCGGGCATTGCCCGGCGTTTTTTTGTGGGCGCAGCGTGGCGATCAGTCGCGCGCGACCATGCCCTCGGCACGGCTGTACACCCGCAGGCGATGGCCATCGGGATCGACGCCAACGAAGGTGTGGCCGAATTCCAGGGTGACCGGCGCCTGGGTGATCTGCACGCCGAGCGCGCGCCAGGCGTCGTGCAGCTGCTGCACTTCTGCAACGTTGGCCACCACCATCGCCAGCTCGGCCGCGCCGGCTTCTGCGGTGACCGCTGGCAGCACGCCATCACGCTGCCACAGGCCCAGCGCCGCGCCATCGCCCAGCAGGAACAGGGCGAAGCCGGGCGACTGCTCGACCGGCGGCGTGCCGAGGATGCTGCTGTAGAACGTGGCACTGGCCGCGACATCACGCACGTACTGCAGCAGGGTGCTGGGCTTGAACATGGGGAACCTCTGTTGTTGGGAGTGCCCATGGTGGTGCGGCCCTGCTGACAGATCCTGTCAGCAGCGTGGCGGCACTGGCTTCTGTTTCTGCCTTGGTAGAGTCGACTGTCAGTCGACTGCTCTTGCCTCAGAAAGTCCCGCGCTGCGCGCGATAGTCGACTAGCAGTCGACTCTACCCCCGCTTCTCTACCTCCGCCGGCCGGCAACTCACGACTGGTCCAGCCAATCCGGGGCGATGCCCTGTGCTTTCTGCCAGCGCCGCAGCAACGTGGCGCGCGGCACAAGGTAGTGGTCCTGCAGCACGCGCACCTGGCGGATGCGGTCCAGCCTGAAATGGCGGAAGTCCTCGCGGCCCTCGCACCACGCCGCCAGCATCGGTACTTCATCGAAGTAGGCCAGCGCGAACGGCCACACAATGCGCTCGGTGCGCTGGCCGTGCGCGTCCTGATAGCCGAACTGCAGCCGTTGTTGTGCACTTACCGCCTCGCGCACTGCCTGCAGGCGCGCCGGTGGCACCTTCGCCGCAGCTTTCGAGGGGCCTACACGCAGGCCGCTGTCGCGCAGTGCTTCGCGGCGTGCCGCTGGCAGTACGTGGGCGATGCGTGCCAGCGCATCACGGGCGGCGTCAGCCAACGCCGGCTCGGTGCGCGCGGCGACCCAGCGCAGGCCCAGCACCAGCGCGTCGATCTCGGCCGGTGGCAGGGTCAGCGGTGGCAGGGTATCGCTCGGCGCCAGCAGGTAGCCGATACCGGCCTCACCACGCAGGTCCGCACCCTGCTCACGCAGGGTCTCGATGTCGCGGTACAGCGTGCGCAGGCTGATGCCCAACGCATCGGCCAGCGCCTGCCCGGCCACCGGCCGGCGGTGCCGGCGCAGCAGCTGCAGCAGTTGGCTCAGGCGCAGCGCACGCGACATCAGCCGACCAGCGCGCTGGACGCCACCACGTGTTCGCCCGGCGGCGGCGCCAGCGCAGCATCCACCAGCGCCCTGGCGATACGGCTGGCCGGATTGATCCGCCATGCCCGCGGCAGCACCGGCCCGAGCGCGCCAAGCACCTGCAGGGCGAAGTGTTCGCCACGGCGAACCTGCTGCCGCTGTCCACCAATCAGGCCTGGCCGCACCAGGGTGAGCGAAGCAAAGGTGAGCGCGCGCAGATCGCGCTCGAGCTCGCCCTTCACCCGGTTGTAGAAGAACGCCGAGCCTGCATTGGCGCCAGCGGCCGAGTTCAGCACGAACACGCGGGCGCCCTGGCTGCGCGCCAGCCGGGCGAAGGCCAGCGGGTAATCGTGGTCGATGCGGTAGAAGGCCTCGCGGCTGCCGGCCTGGGCCATCGTGCTGCCCAGGGCGCAGATCACCGCATCCACCTGCGCCCAGTCCGGCGCATCGGGCAGCGCGTCGAACGACAGCACGGGGGCATGCAGCTTCGGATGGCTCAGGCCCAGCGGGCGCCGGGTCGGGGCCACTATCGCGCGGCAAAGCGGGTCGTCCAGCAGCATCGGCAGGGCCAGCCCGCCGACCAGGCCGGTCGCCCCCAGCAACATCACGCGCATACCCACCTCCACTGCGGCATCCTGTCGCCCATCGTAGCCGTTCAAGCCGTCGGCGGCCGCGCCGATATGCTGTCACCAGTCCCTGCCAGCCCCAGGATTTTCTTGCCATGACGGACCAGCCCGACCACCGCCCTGCCCCCGGCACCGCCCTGGGACCGCCGGCGCGCACGCGCGCGGTGCCCGACGATGGCCGTGGCGACCGGGTGGTCCTGCAGGGCGGCACGGCCGTGGCCCTGCAGCAGCTGTTTGCCGGTGCCGATGCCCCCGAGCCGCTGCTGGCCGCCTTTGCCAATGGCATGGCCACCCTGCCCGGCGAGCTGGGCGACATGGGCGACCGCCTGCAGTCGGCGCAGGCCAGCGCCGACTGGCCGCGCTATGGCCGGGCGATGCGGCAGCTGATCGACAAGTACATCCGCACCATCGAGCAGCATTCGCCCGATGGCCAGCCCGACAGCCTGCGCCTGTCCGAACAGCTGCGCCTGCTGCTGGGCGGCGCGGTGGTGTCGCTGCTGCTGCACGACCCTGACCTGCGCGAGCAGGCCCAGGCGCTGGCCGCCCAGCTGCGGCAATGGCAGCCGGGGGCGCCGCTGGAGCCCATCGAACAGGGCGTGCGCGAGCTGGGCCACCAGGTGGGCGTGCGTGCGGAAAGCTGGCAGGAACAGCAGGCGCTGCTGCTGGAGCTGTTCGCCCTGCTGCTGGAAAACGTGAGCGAGCTGCTGGATGACCGCAGCTGGCTGCAGGGGCAGATCGCGGCCGTACGCCAGCTGCTGGCCGGGCCGCTGGAAGCGGAATCGGTCGAGCGCACGCGCGCGGAACTGCGCGAGGTGATCTACAAGCAGGGGCTGCTGCGCCAGGGCATCGATGATTCAAAGGCGGCGATGCGCGGCCTGATGGGCGAGTTCATCGAGCGCATGGACGGCATGGCCGCCAGCACCGGTGAGTACCACGACCGCATCGGCACCTATGCCCTGCAGCTGCGCGAGGCGCGCAGCATCGCCGACCTCAACCACCTGCTGCAGGAAGTGATGCACGACACCGGCAAGGTGCAGCAGCAGGCCGCGCAGGCGCGTGACCACCTGGCCAGCGCGCGGCAGGAAGTGGAACGGGCCGAGCGGCGCATCACCGAGCTGGAACAGGAACTGCGCGAGGCCGGCGACCTGGCCCGCATCGATCCGTTGACCCAGGCCCTGAACCGGCGCGGGCTGGACGAAATGCTGCAGCGGGAAATGGCCCGGGCGGCGCGCAACAACACGCCGCTGGGCCTGGCGGTGATCGACCTGGATGACTTCCACCAGACCAACGATACCCATGGCCATGCCGGCGGTGATGCCCTGCTGCAGCACCTGGTGTCGATCTGCCGCCTGCTGCTGCGCGCCACCGATGGTGTTGCCCGGCTCGGCGGTGACGAGTTCGTGCTGGTGCTGCCGGAAACCCCGGGCGCCGACAGCATGGCCACGGTGCAGCGCCTGCAGCGCTCGCTGGCCCATCGCGTGCTGACCGTGCAGGACCAGCGCGTACCGGTGCATTTCAGCGCCGGCCTGGCGCAATGGCAGCCCGGCGATGATGCCGAGGCCCTGCTGCGCCGCGCCGATGAGGCCCTGTACGTTGCCAAGCGCCAGGGCAAGAACCGGGTGCAGGCGGGGTAATCCCGCCCTGGTGGGTGCCGACCGTTGGTCGGCACGCCCTCCAATGCAGCCGAGCATGGGCTCGGCTCTACCGCTTCCCGCGCAGCTTCTGGATGCCGGTCACCGCGGCCAGCACGATCGCACCGGCAACGATGCCGACCACCATGTTCGCCGCCGCACTGATCAGCCAACCCCACTGCCCTTCGCCACCGAAGCCCTGCACCGCGTGGTGCAGCACCGGCACGTTGTGCACCAGGATGCCGCCGCCGACCAGGAACATGGCGATGGTGCCGGCCACCGACAGGAACTTCATCAGCCACGGCGCGGACACCACCAGGCCACGGCCGAACGCGGCCACCGCCCCGCCCTTGCGCGACAGGTACAGGCCCACGTCATCCAGCTTCACGATGCCGGCCACCAGCCCATAGACGAACACCGTCATCGCCAGCGCGACCACGGCCAGGGTCACCAGCTGCTGGGTGAAGGCCGCGGTGGCCACCACGCCCAGGGTCAGCACGATGATTTCGGCCGAGAGGATGAAGTCGGTACGGATGGCGCCCTTCACCTTGTCCTTCTCCCACGCCACCATGTCCACCTGCGCATCGGCAAGCGCCTTGCGCCGCTCGGCCTGGTGCTCGGCGTCCTCGTCGGACGAATGCAGGAAGCGGTGGGCCAGCTTTTCCACGCCTTCGAAGCACAGGAAGGCGCCGCCGATCATCATCAGCGGCACGATCAGCGGCACGTTCCAGCCCCGGCTGTGCAGCCAGGCCTCCAGCGCGCTGATCGCCAGCGCCGCCGGCACCAGGATCACCTTGTTCACCAGCGAGCCCTTGGCCACCGCCCACACCACCGGCAGTTCGCGGTTGGCGTTGACGCCGGTCACCTGCTGCGCGTTCAGCGCCAGGTCGTCGCCCAGCACGCCGGCGGTTTTCTTCGCCGCGACCTTGGTGAGGATCGAGACGTCGTCGAGCAGGGTGGCGATATCGTCGAGCAGGGCAAACAGGCTGGCACCGGCCATGGTGGATCCAAAGAGGGGATGGGCGGATTCTGACTGATCCGGTGCCTGCTGCGGAAGCGGGTTCACCGCGTGCCTACTGCGCAGCAGGGACACTGGCAGGGTCCCCCTTCCGCCGGGCGCCCGCCGGGCATGGCCCGGCGCTACCAGAGCAGCGCACCGTCCCGAGGAGTTCCGCTTGAGCAATCCGTCCACCGCCACGGCCAATCCCCCGCTGGTCAAGGGCATGAACCGGCGCAGCCAGATCCTGCGCCTGCTGATGCGCTACCGCCATTCGGGCGTTTTTTCCGGCATGAACCTGGACGCGGCCGGCAGCCATACCGACGTGCCGGCCGACGGCAACCCGGAGCAGTTCGTCAGCGACCTCGAAGCGCTGGGACCGACCTTCGTCAAGCTCGGGCAGATGCTGTCCACGCGGCCGGACATGGTGCCGCCCGAATTCGCCACGGCGCTTGAGCGCATGCAGGAAAACGTGGCGCCGATTCCCGTCGAGCGCATCCACGCCATCGTTGAACAGGAGCTGGGTGCCGGGGTGAACAAGCTGTTCGCTTCGTTCGACCCCGAGCCGCTGGGCTGTGCCTCGATCGCGCAGGTGCATCGTGCCGTGCTGCACGACGGCCGCCAGGTGGCGGTGAAAGTGCAGAAGCCGGAAGTCGCCGCACAGCTGCGCTCGGATCTGGAGGCGCTGCGCAGCTTCGCCCTGGCCGCCGACCACCTCACCCAGGTCGGCCGCCGCGTGCGCCTGCGCGACTGGCTCAACGAATTCGCCAAGACGCTGATGCAGGAGCTGGACTACCACGCCGAGGCCGAGAACCTCGCGCGCTTCGGCCGCCACCTCAAGCCGTTCCGGCGTCTGTGGGTACCGCAGCCGCTGTGGGATTACTGCAGCCAGCGCGTGCTGACGATGGAGCTGGCCACCGGCGTGCGCGTGGACGCGATTCCCGACGTGCGCCGCACCGAGCAGGCGATGGATCCCCTGGCCGCCGCGTTGATCCGTGGCTACCTGGACCAGATCTTCGTGCATGGCGAGATCCATGCCGACCCGCATCCGGGCAACCTGCGGGTGACACCCGACGGGCGCTTGGCGATCTTCGACCTGGGCATGGTCGCGCACATGCCGCCACGCCTGCGCGAGCGCCTGCTGAAGATCCTGTTCGCCGCCGTTGATGGTCGCGGCGAGGAAGTGGCTGACGACCTGATCAGCATCAGCACGCGCCTGGAAGCCTTCGACGAGGAACGCTACCTGCGCGAGACCGGCCAGCTGATCGCGCGCTACGCCGCCAGCGGCAGCTTCTCCGAAGGCCGCGTGGTGCTGGACATGGTGCGCATCGCCACCGCGTCCGGCCTGCGCACGCCACCGGAACTGAGCCTGGTCGGCAAGGCCCTGCTCAACCTGGAAACCGTCTGCCGCCTGCTGGCGCCGGACCTGGATACGCGCCGCATCGTCGAACGACAGCTGCAGCACGTGATGCGCGCGCGCCTGAAAAAGTCGCTGTCGGCCGCCAACCTGGCCAGCGAGGCGATGGAGCTGCAGCAGCTGCTGCGCGATGGGCCACGCAAGCTGACCGACATCATGGCGCTGCTGGCCGAGAACCGCCTGCAGATGAAGGTGACCGGGCTGGAAGAATCGCGGTTGATGGAGAACCTGCAGAAGATCGCCAACCGCGTGGCGGCCGGCATCATCAGTGCAGCGCTCATCATGGCGGCGTCGTTGATGATGAAGCTGGAAACCGGCTGGCACCTGTTCGGCTACCCCGCCATCGCACTGTTCCTGATGCTGATCGGCGTCGTGCTCGGACTGGGCATCGTGACCAGTGCATTGCTGTTCGATCGGCGTGCACGTGCGCGTGAGGAACGCGGGCATCGTTGAAGAAGCGGGAAATCGCGCCGTTTCTTAATGAAATCGCGTAGCGGCTTTCACGCTGATTTTACTTGAAACGCGCGATTTCACCTCATGTAACAAACAAACATTTCAGTCAGGTTCGTGCATGCACTATCGGGTCATCAGCCTGTCATGCATGTGTGCTTGAGGCAGCGCTGGTCGGATGGACACGCGTCGGTACGACGTCCATCACCACCTCCCGTCACTGCCGAAGCCGCTTATGCTCTGGATCCTGCTGCTGTCGCTGTTGCTGTTGGCCTGGTTGTTCCTCGCCTCCGATAAGTGGGTGTGGTGGAAGGCGAGCACGTTCTCGCTGCTGCTGCTCGCACTCAGCACGTGGTGGTTGATCGACAAGCTGTCCGGCGATGGCCTGAACGCAGCAACGCTCTATCACCTGGGCGCCGACATGGAAGGCGCGGGTATCGCGGACTTCAAGGGCTACATCGCCGGCTACATCGGGCTCATCGTGGTCTCGCTGCTGCCGCTGTTCGCCACGCGGGTGAAGCGCTGGCGCCGCCCCGGCCACGGTGGCGCATGGTTCGCCGGCTTCGCGGTGGTGTGGATCACCACGATCATGGTCAGCCCGCTGGCACGCGATGGCCAGCGCCTGTACCAGCAGCTGCGCCCGGTCGATTTCGCCCGCATCGCCCCCGAATACCAGGTGCCGACGCAGCCGCTGCAGCGCCCGCGCAACATCGTCTGGATCTACGGCGAAAGCCTGGAACGCACCTACCTGGACGAGAACGTGTTCCCGGGCCTGATGCCCAACATCAACCGCCTGGCCAGCCAGTCGCTGGACGTGCGCGGCCTGGCATCGGCCGAGGGCAGCGGCTGGACCATCGCCGGCCTGGTGTCGTCGATGTGTGGCGTGCCGCTGACCACCTCGCAGGGCGATGAGAACAGCATGGACCGCATGGGCAGCTTCCTGCCCAAGGCCGTGTGCCTGGGCGATTACCTGAAGCAGCAGGGCTACACCAACCATTACCTGGGCGGCGCCAGCGGCCGCTTCGCCGGCAAGGGCCAGTTCCTGGCCAGCCACGGCTTCGATGAAGTGCACGACCTGGAGTGGTTCAAGCAGCAGAAGAAGATCGGCCGCGCGCATTACTCGCCGTGGGGCGTGCACGACGACGTGCTGCTGGACACGGCCTACCAGCGCTTTGAACAGCTCTCGCGCAAGGGCGAGCCGTTCATGCTGACCACGCTGACCATGGACACCCACCACCCGGCCGGCCACCTGCCCGTGGCGTGCAAGGGCCAGCGCTATGAGAGCAGTTACGGCAACATCAACATGCTCAACGCACTGAAATGCAGCGACCGGCTGATCTCGCAGCTGGTGCAGCGCATCCAGGCCAGCCCGTACGGCAAGGACACGCTGATCGTGATCGCCTCGGACCACCTGGCGATGCCCAACGACCTCACCAGCATCCTGACCAAGCAGAAGCGCGAGAACCTGCTGCTGTTCCTGGGCGATGGCATTGCCCCGCAGCAGCTGAAGGCCGACGCCGGCACCACCCTCGATTCGGGTGCGACCCTGCTCAGCCTGCTGGACCCGCAGCTGAAGACGATGGGCTTTGGCCGTTCGCTGATCGACACCCACCGTGCACCGAGTGCCAGCGTGGCGACCCAGCGTGACGGCGGCCGCGATTACCCGCAGTACCTGGCCTTCGCCCGCTCGCTGTGGCTGGGCGAGCCCACCCGCGAGCTGAAGATCGATGGTGATGACCAGGTGGTGGTGGGACTGCAGCACGTGCAGCCGCCGGTGCTGCTGGAGTACGACAAGGACTGGGGCCTGAAGTCGGTGTATCTGGAGAACACCTCGCGCCAGTTCGACGATGCCGACCGGGACAACACCCTGGCCTATGTGGACCGCTGTACCGCGTTCGAGGATGGCTCGGCCGATGGTGACTGGTGCGCGCTGCTGGTGAACCGCGACAACGGCATCAAGCTGTTCCGCGATGACGACCTGCGTGGCGGCATTGCGGTGGATGCACCGCTGGAATCGTTCCAGGGCCCGCGCCCGAGCGTGCGCCAGGCGCACATGATCACCCAGAAGGGCCGCCGCACCCGTGCGGGCCAGTACATGCTGGAACTGGTGGCGAGCACGCGCCCGGACCGTGGTTTCTGGATCGAGGCGGTGTCGTCGCAGCGCAAGGTAGTGCTGGCGCAGCAGTGGGTGCAGCCGGATGCGGACGGCAAGATCAACGTCTCGTTTGGTCTGGATCACGAGGTGGATGATCTGGAGATCCGGGCATGGTTGAACCATGCCGAAAAGCTGGCGGTGGATACGTTTGCGCTGGTGCCGTCGCGCGGGCGACCGCGGGGGTAAGGGTGTTTCTATTGCAGGGCTTGCAGCCCTGCACCTGCTTCAACCCAGGGCAACGGCCAAAGCCAGAGCGGCATTCCGTGGGATGGCGGGGCACTGTGGGTTTGCGGGGACGCCGTAAACCCATCCATGGGGGCTTGGTCGCCGCATCCATGC
>NZ_JACVTT010000150.1:0-6876 GCF_016624665.1 Stenotrophomonas sp. S39
CCCCCCCCGCCCGGGCCCCCCCCCCCCCCCCCCCCCGCCCCGCCCCCCCCCCCCCCCCCCCCCCCTCGACTGTACCAATGGCGAGGGTGTTGATGTTTGCGTGGGACGAAACCGCGTTCCTTGAATTGTTCGGCGTCGCACCGCAGGTGGACACGTCCGAGGGTATCGACGTGCAGGTCGCCCATGCGCAGGGCAGCGTGAAGCTGCAGCTTGGCTTCAATGCGCTCACCGGCGATGTACGCGTGCAGGTATTCGCAGCAGGGCAGGGCGAACCGGTGTTCGACGGTTGCCTGGCATCCAGTCCCGGCGCCCGCGTCGTCCGCAACGCGGGCGCCGAGTTCGTGGAGATCGGTGGTGCCGGCAGCTGGCCGCATGCGCGTGGCTACGACATGCAGCAGCCCTTGGCGCATGGGCTGCGCGTGTTCGTCTCGCCCGCGTTGATGGTCAAGACGTTCGGCCCGTAGAGTCGAGCTTGCTCGACTGCTGTCGGCCAGAATCAGTCGAGCAAGCTCGACTCTACGAGGCTGGCAGTCGAGCAAGCTCGACTCTACAGACAGCGTGCTGGCTCAGCGCAGTACCGGCTCCACATCCACCAGCCGCACGTCATGCATCTGGTCGAGGTAGGCCTCGTAGTACCACTTGTGTGACGCACCGACGATGGCCAGCATGCGCGTGCCCGGGTGTTGGCCGAGCACGTCGCGGATGTTGGCGACCATGCGCAGGTTGCGCGTTTCCCAGTAGCCCACGTAGTTGCGGCCGAAGCCCTCCGGCGACGGTTCGACCAGGGCAGCGCCGAAGTCGCTGTCGTAGACGTTCTGCGCGGTCTGGGGGGAATTCTCGTGGCGGTAGAGGGCCAGCACGCCGCCTGGCTGGGCCACGTTGTCATCGAAGGGAGCAGAGGCCGCGCGGCGGGCTTTGCTGGCGGGGTTGTCCCACGCGCCGCGGATGGCCTTTGCATAGGCCTTCTGCAGTTCCTTCGGGGTTTCCGTATCGGCGGTGTGGTCATCCACCGACCACAGGCGTTCCAGCCCCAGCCGCGCGGCCAGCTCGGCGGCGACCAGGTTCACCTCGTCCTTGCGCAGCACGCGTGCATCCAGGAAGGCGACCAGTTCCGGGGTCAGGCTGTCGGCCGCGCGGCGTTCGCTGCTGGGCAGGCGCAGCCATTGCACGATGGCCGAACCGCGTTCGCCCGCAGCCAGGAATACCGCTGCCAGCCGGCGCCGCTGGGCCGGCGTGGCATCCTTCGGCCATGTCGCCAGCATCCGCTCCATTTCGGCATTGGCTTGCGGTACATCCAGTCCGGTGGCGGCCTGTGCCGGTGCGGTGTCGACGCAGTAGGTGCTCACGCTGTCGGCGTAGCGGGTCGGGCTGCGGCGCATGAAGTCGCATTGCAGGCCCGATACGTTCTCCACTGCGATGGCCGTGGGCTGCCATGCCTGCAGGCGCGACAGCAGCGGCTCCAGCATCGCCGGCTGGAACGAATCGGGCAGGGCGGAGAGATGCGGGCTGCCCAGAACCAGGACGTCATTCATGCGGCCGGCAGGCGGTCCCTTGTGCTCGCCCGGATGGAAGGCGGGGCGATAGGGCGCATCAGCGGCGCCGGCGGCGGCACTGCACAGGCTCAACAACAAGACACACGCGCGACGTTTGAACATGGGCTTCTCCCTGCAATGGATGCATCCGTGATGTTGGTGATGCTGCACGCAGCGACGCTCGATGTAATGGGTCGTTGGTCATTGCAACCTTCCCGGCGCAGCGCGCATCGCTGTAACGGCGGTGGTGGTCCACAATGGCTGCTGCACCCTGGAAACGAACACCGACATGGACGCTGCACTCCCCATCGTGACGATCGCTGCACTGCTCGGTGCCATCATCGGCTTCGTCGGGCCGCTCGGCTGGCGCTGGCAGCTGCTGCGGCTGTCGCCGGCGCTGCTGCTGCCGGTGGCACTGCATGTCCTGCAGCACACGTCGTGGATCTTCGGTGGCGGCGGTGGCTGGGTGACGGCGGCGCTGCTTGTGTGGGTGGGCAGTCTCGGCTACCTGCCGGCCGTGCTGGCCATTGCCGTGCTGCGCTGGATGATGTGGCGTCAACGCTGACCGCGGAGAAGCACGATGCTGGTAAGAGTAGGCAATCTGGACGAAGCCCTGCAGGTGCTGCAGAGCGTGGGCGAGCTGGGCCAGGGACGCACCCATGCCACCTATGCACAACGCCTGGCCGGGCGCCGCCACCTGGTGCTGGTGGCCGAGCAGGGCGGTGAACTGGTCGGCTTCAAGGTGGGTTACGCGCTCGATCGCAGGCGTTTCTACAGCTGGGTTGGCGGCATCCATCCGGCCCATCGCCGCCAGGGCATCGCCCAGGCGCTGCTGGAAACCCAGCAGCGCTGGGCAGCCGCGCAGGGTTACGGCTGCATCGAGGTGAAGACCTCGCAGGCCTTCCCGCAGATGGTGGCCCTGCTGGAGCGCAATGGCTACCAGGCCCAGGGCGAGGCCGGGGGCAAGCTGCTGTACCGCCGGGCATTGTGAAGGCGCGGGCCGTGCAGATCGCCCTAAAGGTGGCGTCCCGCCCGCCGATAACCTGACTGGATCCCGCTCCTGCCTTTCGCTGCTGGACTCCAGGCTGCCCCCGACGGGCGGCCCGTGCTGTGTGTACCGCCTTCCGCAGTCCGCAGTCCAGCTTTACGCGCAAGACGAACAAGGACGCTTCCCCCCGCGCGTCTGCAAGTCCAGGCAATTGATGGCCCCGCCGGGCATCCGCCCGCCGGATTGCATTTCATTGGACTCCGAGGAACCCACGATGCTGATGCCAGGCTTCACGGCGGGTGAGCAGACGCCGGCCGATTCCCATTCCCGTTACTCACCCTGGCGCCTGCTGCTGGGCGCGCTGGGTGCGCAGCGCACCACCTCTGATGTGTCCGCGCAGGACCGCCGGCAGGATGAGCTTGCCGCACAGGTGGCTGCCCTGCATCGCGTGCAGGCGGTCATCGAGTTCGCCCTCGACGGCACCATCCTGCAGGCCAACGACAACTTCCTGCAGGCGGTGGGCTACCGCCTTGATGAGATCCAGGGCCAGCACCACGCCCTGTTCGTCGACCCCGACCATGCCCGCAGCGCCGAGTACCGCGAGTTCTGGGCGCGACTGGCGCGCGGCGAGTTCGACGCCGGCCAGTACCGGCGCATCGGCAAGGGCGGGCGCGAGATCTGGATCCAGGCTTCGTACAATCCGGTGCTGGATCGCCAGGGCCGGCCGTACAAGGTGGTGAAGTTCGCCACGGACATCACCGCGCGAAGCTGCAGGCCGCCGATTCGGCCGGCCAGCTGGCGGCCATCGACAAGTCGCAGGCGGTCATCGAGTTCAGCCTGGACGGTCGCATCCTGTCCGCCAATGCCAACTTCCTCGCCGCCACCGGCTACACGCTGGAGGAAGTGCGCGGCCGGCACCATTCCCTGTTCGTCGAACCCGACCAGCGCGAAAGCGCCGAATACCGCCAGTTCTGGGAAAAACTGGGCCGGGGCGAGTACGACGCGGGCCAGTACCGGCGGCTGGGCAAGGACGGGCGCGAGGTGTGGATCCAGGCGTCCTACAACCCCATCCTCGATATGAACGGTCGCCCGTTCAAGGTCGTGAAGTACGCCACCGACATCACCGCGCAGGTGCATGAAAACCAGGCCACCCAGCGCGCCGTGGCGCAGACCCGCGAAGTGGTGGCGGCCGCAAAGCAGGGTGACCTGACCCACCACGTGGACATGACCGACAAGCGTGGCCCGATCGCCGATCTCTGCGAGGGCGTCAACGCGCTGGTGGAGGCCATGGCCGGCATCCTCGGCCAGATCAAGTTCGCCGCCGACACCATTGCGGTGGGCGCGAGCGAGATCGCGCAGGGCAACAACGATCTGTCCCAGCGCACCGAGCAGCAGGCCGCGTCGCTGGAAGAAACGGCGGTGTCGATGAAGGGCCTGGCCGAAACCGTGCAGCGCACCGCCACCCATGCACGCCAGGCCAGTGAACTGGCCGGTGGCGCGGCCGACGTGGCGGCGCGCGGCGGCACCGTGGTCCATGAAGTTGTCTCGACCATGGCGGTGATCAACACGTCCTCGCGGCGCATCGTCGACATCATCGGGGTGATCGACGGCATTGCCTTCCAGACCAACATCCTGGCCTTGAATGCCGCCGTGGAAGCCGCGCGCGCGGGGCAGCATGGCCGCGGCTTCGCCGTGGTGGCCACCGAGATCCGTGAGCTGTCGCAGCGTTCGGCCAGTGCGGCCAAGGAGATCAAGCAGCTCATCGACGCATCGGTGGCCAACGTCGGCGCAGGCACCGCACAGGTGGAAAGCGCGGGGCGCACCATGGATGAGATCGTGCGCGACGTACGCCGGGTCAGCGAACTGATGACCCAGATCAGCACGGCGGCACAGCAGCAGAGCGACGACATCCAGCAGATGAACCAGGCCGTCGACCTGATCGACCAGGGCACGCAGCAGAACGCAGCGCTGGTGGAGGAAGCCTCGGCGGCGGCGCGCAGCATGGAGGAACAGTCCGCGCAGCTGCTGCAGACCGTGGCCGGGTTCCGGGTGGATGCGGGGCAGGGCGGTGGAGGCGCGCAGCGGATGCCGATGCTGCGGGTCGTGACCTGACGCCGGGGCGGAAGCGCCTGCAGCAACGCAAAAGGCCAGATCGATGACCTGGCCTTTTGTTCGATGGTGCCGGTGAAAGGACTCGAACCTTCATGGGGTCACCCCCGGCTGATTTTGAGTCAGCTGCGTATACCATTCCGCCACACCGGCAGCAGCGGGCTAGTGTAACCGAGCCCGGCGGACCTTCATAGAGGCGCCTCTGTACAGGGCCGGAAGCCCGTTGATTTGTCGGTAATGGCTGGGCGATGGCTATACTGGATCCGGTTGACAGGCGCCGGAGGGAGGCCCATGACTGCGTTGCAAGGCCTGCGGGTGCTGGTGGTCGAGAACGATGAGATGAGTGCCGCCCTGCTGCAGATGCAGCTGGTGCAGGCCGGCGCCGTGGTGGTCGGTCTGGCCGAGACGGTTGCCGAGTCGTTGCGCCTGCTGCAGGACACCTCGCCGGACGTGGCTCTGCTGGATTACCGGCTGGCCCGCAACGAGACCAGTGAGCCGGTGGCCGCTGCCCTGGCCGCACGCGGCGTGCCCTTCGTGCTGGCCACCGGCATGACCGCCGATCAGCTGCCTGCATCGATGCGCGGCGGCGTGCTGCTGGTCAAGCCCTACCTGTCGGCGGATCTGTCGCGGGCATTGGTGCGCGCGGTCGGCCGTTCCAGCGCCAGGGCCTGACCGCCGGGCTCAGGCTCAGGCCGCCTCTTCGTAGACGTAACGCAGATCCTCGCGGTCATCGAGGATGGCGTACTGCGTGGCCAGCTGGTCCGGATCGGGGTTGAGCCAGGCATCGAGGTGTTCCGGCCGGATCGGCACCACGCCGCGGTCATGACCGGCGGCAGCCACGTCGGCCGGCGGTGCGTCGGTGATCGCGGCGAAGGACAACAGCCGGCCTTCCGGGCCTTCCCACTCGGCCCACAGGCAGGCCAGCAGCAGATCACGTGGCGGGTCGGGGCGGAATTCCAGCACCACGTCCTGTTCCTTTTCTCCGGTATCCAGGCTGCGGCCGGCCATGGCATGGCGCGGCACGTGCTCGTAGAACGCGCTGACCACCACCACGCCGTGGCGCAGGCCGAAGGCGCCGCGCCAGTAGCCTTCCAGGCTGTCGCGTCGCGCGTTGTAGGTGCCCGGGTAGAGCACGTCGTTGCGTGCGGGCTTGTCCGGCAGGCGGCACTGGTAGCGCATCGGCTTGATCACCCGCTGCCCGTTTTCGCTGACCATCACCGGCGCGTAGGTGCCGGGGAAAATGCGGTTGTCGCGCGGCAGCAGCTGCACCCGGTGCAGGTCGTCCAGGCGTGCCTGCGCGCGTTCGATGCGGTTGCTGGCCACGCGCAGTTCGTTGCGCGCTTTCTGTGTCGGCCGCGTGGCCAGGGTGGCGTGGGCGATGTCGCGCCGTTCGCTCTGCTTCAACAGCTCGGCGTGCAGCGCCTGCTGCTCCTCGGCATGCCACTGCTGGATCTTCGCCACGATGTCGCGGCCCTGCCCGGTGCGCGCGCCGGCAAAGCCATCGTCCATCGCCTTGGGTGTCTTCGGCCGCTTCTTGCCGGGATCGTGCGCGTACAGCTCGGCAAATTCTTCCAGCGACAGCACGGCGCCGTATTCACGGACAAGCTTGGCGTAGTCGGCGCGGATCAGGGCGGAGTAGCACATGGGCGTTCTGTGGGCGAAGGTCGCAGCGGCTGCGACGTGACTACGGCAGGATAGCCTGACCACATGGAGATGACGCATGAGTGATTCGACGACCTGCCAGTTCCGCGACGGCGTAGCGACCGTGGAGGACTACTGCCAGCTGCGCCTGCTGGCCGGGCTGAGTGCGAAGACCGCCGAGGCCGCCAGCCGCGCGCTGCCCAACACGCTGTTCGGCGTCTGCGCCTACCAGGGAAGTGAGCTGGTGGCGATGGGCCGGATCGTCGGCGACGGCGGTTGCCACCTGCAGGTCTGCGATATCGCCGTGTTGCCGCGGTTGCAGGGGCAGGGGCTGGGCAAGGAAGTAATGCGGCGGCTGGATGCGTGGATGCAGGCGAATCTGCCGCCGTCGGCCTATGTGAGCCTGCTCGCCGATGGCGAGGCGCATCGCCTGTACGCGCAGTTCGGATTTGCACCCACCGCACCGGCATCGGTCGGCATGTATCGGCGCTTCTGAACTCGATGCCTGGATGACAGGCAAAGAAAAACCCCGGCCGAGGCCGGGGTCTTCAAGAATTGGCGTCCCCACGGGGATTCGAACCCCGGTCGCCACCGTGAAAGGGTGAT
>NZ_JACVTT010000151.1:0-6678 GCF_016624665.1 Stenotrophomonas sp. S39
AGGTTGCCGGCCAGCGGCCGGCACTACCGCAGGTGCAGGGCGCAGCCCTGCATCGACCAACCCCTACTTTTTCAGGAAGTTGTCCACCAGCAGGTGCTTCACATCGTCGAAGCGGCCGTTCAACACCGCCTTGGCCGCATACAACGCCGTACCCGCCACCTGCTTGGCTTCGATCTGCGGCGGCATCACCAGCTCCGCGCGGCTGGTATGCACATCCAGCAATGCCGGTCCGCGCTGGGCCAGGAAATCCAGTACCGCTTCCTCCAGATCCTCGCTGCGGGTCACCGTGCGGCCGTGGAAACCGATCACCTCGGCCAGGCGACCAAAATCGGGATTCTTCAGGTCGGTGTAGTTGTCCAGCAGGCCCTCCACCTTCTGCTCCAGCTCGACGAAATTCAGCGAGCCGTTGTTGAACACCACCACCTTGATCGGCAGGTTCTCCTGCACGGCGGTCAGCAGGTCACCCAGCAGCATCGCCAAGCCACCATCGCCGGACAGCGAAATCACCTGCCGGCCGGGGAAGGCCTTCTGCAGGCCGAGCGCCTGCGGCATCGCATTGGCCATCGTGCCGTGCAGCAGGCTGGTCAGCGTGCGGCGGCGGCCGTTCACCCGGATATGGCGCAGCACCCAGACCATCGGCGAGCCACCGTCGGCGGTGAACAGGGCATCGTCGCTGGCGTGCTTGGACAGCAACGCGGTCAGGTGCTGCGGGTGGATCAGTTCGCCTTCGCCGGGCTGTTCTTCCTGTTCGCGCTTCTGCAGCGCCTTGTCCCGGTGCGTGATGCACTCGTCCAGGAAGGTGCTGTCCTCGCGCGGCGGCAGCATTGGCAGCAGCGCGTCCAGCGTCGGTGCGATATCGCCGACCACGCCCAGGTTGACCGGGTGGCGGCGGCCGAGGTGGCTGCCATCGCGGTCGATCTGGATGATGGTCGCCTTGTCCGGGTAGAACTGGCCCCAGGCGAAGTCAGCGCCCAGCAGCAGCAGCGTGTCGCACTCCATCAGCGTGTGGAAGCCCGATTCGATGCCGAAGATGCCGGTCATGCCCATGTTGTAAGGATTGTCCGGTTCGACGAAATCCTTGGCGCGCGAGGTGTGCGCCACCGGCGCCTGCAGACGCCGGGCAAGTTCAAGCAACTGCGCGTGCGCGCCCTGGCAACCGGCGCCGGCGTAGATGCCGATGCGCTTGCCCTGCCCCAGCAGCTCGGCGATGCGCTGCAGCTCCGCATCGGAGGGGCGAAGTACGGGCTGGGCGTAATGCACCGAGAACGGCACATCGTGCTTCACCTCCGCCTCGCTGATATCCGCCGGCAGGATCACCACTGCCACGCCGCGGCGGCTGATCGCTGCCTGGCAGGCCAGCGCCACCACGCGTCGCGCCTGCTCGGGGCTGTGCACCTGCTCGCAGAACACCGTGCAACTTCCATAGACCGCCTTGAAATCCACTTCCTGCGGGAATTCCATGCCCAGTTCGCTGGTGACGATCTGGCTGGCGATCAGCACCATCGGCGCGCGGTTGCGGTTGCTTTCGAAGATGCCGTTGATGAAGTGCAGGCCACCGGGCCCGCAGGAACCGGCGCAGGCGGTCAGCTGCCCGCTCACCAGCGAATCAGCGCCGGCGGCGAAGGCGGCGACTTCTTCGTGGCGCACGTGCACCCATTCGATATCGCTGCGATGCATCGCATCGGTCACGTGGTTCAAGGTATCGCCCACAATGCCGTAGCAGCGGCGGACGCCGGCCTGCTGAAGTGTGTCGATGACGATTTCTGCAACGCGCTTGCTCATGGGGGCACAGCCGGGGTTCGGGGGAAACCCGAGGCTAGACCCGGCCAAGTGATGCCACTGTGGGCATTGTGCAGGCTGATCCGATACATTGACGGCAGATTCCCCGGCCTGCCCCCATGCAGCTCATCCTGCACCGCGCTGAATCGCGCGACACCCTGAACTACCACGAACTGCAGTGGCTGCAGGGGCTCGACGCCACCCTGCATCCGCATCTGGCAACACTGCGTGCGCAGCCGCGCGGCAGCCTCGAGGGCACCACGCTCGCAACCGCGATGGACGAACTGCTGCAGTGCCTGGCCACCGTCCCCGGTGACGACGTGCAGCGCAGGGGCGGCCTGCGCCTGCTGCTGGTGTTTGCCGCCGCCCACCGCAATGGCCAGGCCGTGGCCTGGCAGACCCGCTGACCCGTACAGGAACCGACGTGGCCTTCGACCTCTACCTCGACAACGGGCGCGACCCGGAACAGCGTGCCTGGATTGCGCCGCACGAGGAAGCCATCCTCAGTTCCGATGCGCAGCGCTACCCGCAGCTGTGCCGTCTCGCGCGCGAGTTCTACGCGCAGCCCTCCATCTCGCCCGGGCAGTCACAGGCACTGGTGCAGGAAATCATCGACCGCATACTGGAGGAACCGCAGGGCGCAGACTCGCCGCTGGCCGAGGTGGCCCTGCGTCTGCTGGTGCTGTTCGACCAGGCATATCGCCAGCGCAGCACCATCCGCTGCGTCGGTGATTGAACGCCTGTTTCAATCGTTGACGTTGACCCAGCCCTCGATCGCGCCGCGCTTCGGGTTGCGATAGCGCAGCTTCATCCAGCCGTCCTTTTCATCCAGCATCTCGACCCGGTCGCCCTGCAGCAGATAGCGCTTGGTGCTTGCAGCACCCGGGCGATCAAACAGGAACAGGCGCGCGGTCAGCACCGTGGCCTGCTGGCCGCGCAGCGGTGCATTGGCGGCCGGTGCACTCAGGCCATCGGCGATGGCGCTTTCCAGCACGCGGCCGGACGCATCATGGGTGCGCCAGACCGCCAGCGGGCCGTTTTCCTCGGTCCGATCCGGCTGCAGCGTGTTGTTCAGTGTCTCGCCCAGGCGCAGCACGTCCTCCGAGCGGTACAGATAGAGCGTGCTGCCATCGAAGCGGTATTGATCGGTGTACCACATCGGCCCGCCGCGGCAGCTGCTGGTCAGCGTACGCGTGGCGGCATCAACGGTGAGGCCCATCAGGCCGCCACAGTTGTCACGGCCATGGGTCCGGGCCTGCAGCGCGCGGAAACCGCCGCTGGCCGGATCGTACCGATACACCGCCACCGCTTCGTTGACCATGCCGACCGACGCCCGCGCAACCAGCTCCGGGCGCCCATCGAAATCGACATCCTCGGCGGACAGGCGGGAATTGCCGTCGACATCGGGGGCCCCCGGCAGACTCTGCCGCTTGCCAGAGGGCAGCACCTGCACGGCAATGCTGCCGCCCTCCGTCACCTCGGCCTGCACGCGGACGCCGGGCGCCGCCTCGAAGCGCAGCGGCGCATTGCTTTCTGCGGCATGCGCCAGCGGCATCATCAGGCCCGCCAGCAGCAGGCCGATCACGGTGTCCCTGTGTCTCATCGTCGTTTCCTGCGGCGCCACGGTGACGCCTCCAGGTCAGAACGATACGTCAACTGCCTGCCGCGACCACAGCACCGACTGGTGCTTGGTCTGCTGCTTCCACGCCAGGCGGATCGCTTCGATGTCGGCACGACGCTGCGGGCTGTCTTCATGCAGCACCACCAGCACCTTGGTGCGCAGGCGGTTGGGCGAGGTGTCGCCGCGGAACAGCCACTGGCCGTAGGCATCGAACACCGTCAGGCCATCGGGGAAGCGCGGGGTCACTTCCTTGTCCAGGAAGGCGCGCCACTGCGCCTCGCTGATGGTGTCGGCCTGCGGCCGGTTGCCGGCGCCCTGCTCCTCACCCACGCCGAAGTACAGCTCGCTGCGCACCCAGCCCTGGCCGTTGGACGGCCGCGCGGCGTCGCCCTGCATCTCGGCGGTGGTGGCATAGGCGCTGGGCGCCTTCGAGGACAGGCTGGCGCAGCCGCTGGTCGCCAGCAGCACGGCAAAGATCAGGCCAAGGTGTTTCATGGGGGACAGCACTCCGGGGAAGGGGAAAAGCACGACGAAGGGGCACGGAGGGTACACCTGCGTTTCGGTTGCGGTTGCAACCAATCACTCATGCCACAGGGGCATCAGCTGATGCGATTGAAAGCGGGGCTTGCGTCACACCCCCTCCTCACGCCAAGATAATATATCGCTTCATCCGGATGGATGTAAGTGAAACGTTCTCTCCCCCGCCCCTTCCCCACGTCGTTGTTGCTGGAGTCCGCATGTCCCCCCGCCTGTCCGCGTCGCCGCTTGGCCTCGCCATCGCGCTCGCCCTGTCCCCTGCCCTCGCTTCCGCCCAGGATGCGGCCACCAACCTGGACACGGTGATCGTCACCGGCACCCGCGCCGCCGACCGCACCGTGCTCGAATCCACCTCGCCGGTGGACGTGCTCACCGCCGAGGACATCCGCAAGGCCGGCGTGGTCAACGGCGAGCTGGGCAGTGCGCTGCAGGCCCTGCTGCCGTCGTTCAACTTCCCGCGCCAGTCCAACTCCGGCGGCGCTGACCACGTGCGCGCCGCGCAGCTGCGCGGCCTGTCGCCTGACCAGGTGCTGGTGCTGGTGAACGGCAAGCGCCGCCACCACACCGCACTGGTCAACACGGACAGCAAGATCGGCAAGGGCACCACGCCGGTCGATTTCAACTCGATCCCGGTCAGCGCCATCAAGCGCATCGAAGTGCTGCGTGACGGCGCCGGCGCCCTGTACGGCTCCGATGCCGTGGCCGGCGTGATCAACGTGATCCTGGACAACGGTGGCGACGGCGGCGAGATCGAAGCCAGCTACGGCGCCAACCACACCGACCTCAAGCCGATCGGCCGCACCCTCACCGATGGCCAGGCCGGCAACATCAGCGCCAAGGTCGGCACCTCGCTGGGCGAGGATGGCGGCTTCCTGCGCGTAGGCCTGGAATACAAGAAGCGCAACGGCACCAACCGCGCCGGCTACGACCTGATCCCGCCGTGGGACCAGACCGAGGCCAACCTGGCGCTGCAGGGCAAGCGCAACTACGTGCTCGGCGATGGCGCCAGCAAGGACATCAACCTGTGGCTGAACACCGAGATTCCGGTGGGCAAGACCGCAACCTTCTATGCCTTCGGCACCTTCAACCAGCGCGACACCGAAGGCGCGAACTACTTCCGCTACCCCGACGGCGATGCCAACTGGAAGGAGGTCTACCCGAACGGCTATCGCCCGATTTCCGAAGGCGAGAACCGCGACGTGCAGGCCGTGGCCGGCGTGCGTGGCCAGTGGGGCGAGTGGAGCTATGACGGCAGCGTGGATTACGGCCAGAACGACTTCACCTACCGCCTGCGCGATTCGATCAATGCCTCGCTGGGCCCGACCAGCCCGACCCGCTTCAAGACCGCCGATTACCAGTACGCGCAGACTGTGGGCAACCTCGACCTGAGCCGCGTGTTCTCGCAGAGCGACAGCATCACCCACACCCTGGGCCTGGGCGCGGAAGTGCGCCACGAGCGCTACCAGACGCGCCCGGGTGACCCGTCCAGCTATGCGGCCGGCCCGTACACCGATCGCCCGACCGGCTCGCAGGCCGGTGGTGGCCTGACCCCGCAGGATGCCGCGTCGCTGGCGCGCGACGTGGCCAGTGCCTATGCCAGCCTGTCCAGCCAGTTCGGCGACCACTTCTCCACTGATCTGGCCGCGCGCTACGAGCACAGCGACGATTTCGGCAGCGAACTGACCGGCAAGCTCGGCCTGCGCTACGAATTCACCCCGGCCTTCGCCCTGCGCGGTGCCATCTCCAACAACTTCCGCGCGCCGTCGCTGGCACAGATCGGCTACGAATCCACGTCCACCGGCTACAACGCCGCTGGCCAGCTGGTGCAGGGCCGGCTGCTGTCGGTCAACAACCCGATCGCCCGCGGCCTCGGCGCGCAGGACCTGAAGCCGGAAAAATCGCTCAATACCTCGCTGGGTTTCACCAGCCGCATCGGTGAGCACTTCGACCTGTCGCTGGACTTCTTCCAGATCGACATCGACGACCGCATCGCGCTGTCGGAAAGCATCACCGGCGATGCGCTGACCGACTTCGTGGCCGCCAACTACGGCGTCACCGGCCTGCAGAGTGCCAGCTTCTTCGTCAACGCCGCCGATACCCGCACCCGTGGCGCCGAGCTGGTGACCAACTGGCGCCAGGCACTGGGCGATGGCCAGCTGCTGCTGACCGGCACCTATGCCTACACCAAGACCACGCTGAAGAACGTGCTGGCCACCCCGGCCCAGCTGCAGGCGCTGGACGCGGATTACGTGCTGTTCGGCATCGAGGAAACCAACACGCTGACCGACGCGACCCCGCGCACCCGTGCCAGCTTCTCGGCCGCCTGGAGCAACGACCACTGGTCGCTGAGCAGCCGCGTGAACCGCTACGGCAGCGCCACCCGCGTGTTCAATTTCGGCGATGGCTACATTCCGCGCCAGACCTACCAGGCCGAGTGGCAGCTGGATGCGGAGGTGGAATACCGCTTCAACAAGCAGTGGAGCGTGGCCATCGGCGGGCAGAACCTGACGGACAACTACCCGGACAAGTCCAACGACGATATCTACTACTACGGCAACCTGCCGTATGACGTGCTGTCGCCGATCGGCAGCAACGGCGCGTACTACTACGGCCGCGTGCGTTACACGTTCTGACCGCTTCTGGTGGGTGCGGACCGTTGGTCCGCACTGCCCTTCGGTGCCGACCAACGGTCGGCACCTACCGGTCTTGATTTTTTGTGGTGGGTGGCGGCCCGTGGGGCG
>NZ_JACVTT010000152.1:0-6655 GCF_016624665.1 Stenotrophomonas sp. S39
GGGGGGGGGGGGGGGGGGGGGGGGGGGGGGGGGGGGGGGGGGGGGGGGCCCCGCCCCCCCCCCCCCCGGCGAGCGCAGCGGTCGGCACTCAGAACCAGCGCTGGAACAGCTCCACCGTATAGCCCACCAGTTGCCCCGAACTGAAGCCGAAGAAGGCGATGGCCACCACGCCGGCAATCCAGTTGAACAGCATCAGCGCGCCATCGCGTTCCAGCAGCGCCAGTGCGAACAGCAGCAGCTGGAAGCCGAACAGGAAGTTGGTGAACGGGATCGGCAGCGACAACAGCACGCCCAGCAGGACCAGCAGCAGGCCGGTGAATGCATGCGCCGGCAGCGGAACCAGCAGTTGCGGCATGCGCGGCGAGAGCATGCGGTCCAGCCGCCGCAGCGGCCGGTCGATGCGGTCCAGGAAGGTGTGCATGGTGCCGCGCTTCGGCCCGCGCCGGGCGATGAAGCCCGGCAGCCAGGGCTTGCGCCGGCAGAGCAGCATCTGCAGGCCGATCAAAACCACCAGCGGCCCGCTGACCGCGCCGCCCATGCCCGGGATCGGGATGAAGGAGGGCAGGATGGCCACGAACAGGAACACGCCGAAGGCGCTCTGCTGCAGGTCCTTGAGAATCTGCCCGAGGGGCATGTGCTCGGCCGGGTCACCGGAAGCGAACATCGCCAGCAGGGTACGGATGCCCTCGTTGCGGTAGATCGGGCGCTGCTCGCCCGATCCGTCGTCCGGCACGTGGTTCGGATCAGGCGGTGAGCTCATCGGCCTGCTCGTCGGACAGGGTGCGCAGCAGCAGCTTGTCCACGCGCGCACCGTCCAGATCGACCACCTCGAAGCGCCAGCCGGCCCAGTCGAAATACTCGCCCGCATGCGGGATGCGGCCGAAGTAGTGGATGCACATGCCGGCCAGCGTGTAGTAGTCGCCGTCCTCGGCATCAGGCAGTTCGTTGCTGCCGATCAGCTCGCGCAGGTCCTCGATCGGCAGCGAGCCGTCCACCAGCAGCGAGCCGTCCTCGCGGGTCACCACCAGCGCGTCCTCGTCGGCGTTTTCCACCGCCTGCAGGCGGCCGACCACCGCGCCCATCAGGTCGCTGATGGTCACCAGGCCCTGGATCTCGCCGTACTCGTCCACCACCAGCGCCATCGACTGCTGTTCCTCGCGGAAGATCTCCAGCAGCTTCATCGCGTGGGTGGATTCGGAAACGTACAGCGGCTCGCGCAGGGTCTGGAACAGCGCGTTGTCACCGCGCGCCATGCGCGTGGCCAGTGATTTCAGTTCCAGGATGCCGACCACGTCCATGTCGTTGTCGCGCAGTACCGGGTACCGCGAGAACTCGTGCTCGGCCATGATCTCCAGGTTGCGCTCCAGGCCGGCCTGGGTGTCGAGCCAGGCGATCCGGTTGCGCGGGGTCATCAGGCTGTCGGCAGTACGGTCGCCCAGGCGCATGACGCGGTTCATCATGTCGCGCTCGTGGGTATCGATCACGCCTGCCTCGTGGCTCTCGGCCACCAGCATGCGGATCTCTTCTTCGGTCACCTGCGCGGCTTCGTCCTGGCCCAGGCCCATCACCTTCAGCATCAGCTGGGTGGTCTTGGACAGCAGCCAGACGAAGGGCAGGGCCAGCTTGGCCAGCCAGCTCATCGGCATGGCCACCAGGCCGGCGATGGCCTCCGACCGGGTCAGGGCCAGGCGCTTGGGGACCAGCTCGCCGAAGATCAGGGTGATGAAGGTGATCAGGCTGACGGCCAGCACGGTGCCGATCTTGCCGGCATAGGCGAAGCCGGGCATCAGCCCCTCGATCCATCCGCCGAAGGCTTCGCCCAGCGCTTCACCGCCCAGATAGCCGGTCAGGACGCCGATGACGGTGATGCCGATCTGCACGGTGGACAGGAAGCTTTCCGGCTTCTCGGAGAGCTCCAGCGCCTTGGCGGCGCGTTTGGACGTGGCGGCCATCTGCTTCAGGCGGCTCTTGCGCGAGGTCATGACCGACATCTCGGACATGGCGAAGAAGCCGTTCAGCAGAACAAGCGCGAAAACAATCAGGATCATTTCAAACACGGGCGTCGTCCCCGGTTGGTGGCAGGGAGGGCGGGTGCTTGCAGTGGCGGCAGGCGCTCAGGAACAGGGTCCGGCGCGGCGCAGGGGGGTAAGGGTCGTCGTCCATAAGGTGCGCCCGGGGGCGCGCTGGCATCTTAGCAAACGGCCATGGCTGGGTGGCAACTGCCTGTTCAGGTTGGGGGTTTCCACCCCCTCGTCGGGGGCGGGGATACCCGGAATGGTCATCTAGCCGTCATAATTCGTCCTGGTGCCGTCCTTCCCGCGACGGCTGACAGGTTTCTCAATGTTCTCTCTGCAGACCATTTTCGGTTCCGGCAAACAGTTCTACACCCTGCTTGATGAGGCTGCCGTCGCGGCCAACGACGCCGCCAAGGCGCTGCATCTGATGCTGCGCGAGGCCGACCGCCAGCCCGCGCTGGACGCCTTCAAGCTCGCCCGCCTGCGCGAGCGCGCGGCCTCGGACAAGATCAGCCAGGCGCTGGTGGACAGCTTCATGACCCCGATCGAGCGCGAGGACATCGAGGCGCTGGGTTCGGCGCTGTACAAGATCCCGAAGCAGATCGAGAAGTTCGCCGATCGCTATTCGCTGGCCACGACCCACCTGGAGCACATCGACTTCGCGCCGCGCGCGGCGATGCTGGAACAGGCTGCCGGCGTGGTGGTGGAGATGGTGGCCGACCTGCGCCACATGAACCTGGACCGGATGACCGCGCTCAACGAGAAGCTGCGCTCGCTGGAAAACGAGGCCGACCGCCTGATGCTCGAGCTGTACCGCGACATCTATTCGGGCCGCCTGGACAACCTGCAGATGTTCCTGCTGAAGGAATTCTTCGAGATCCTGGAAAAGGCCATCGACCGCTGCCGCGAGGCCGGCGTGGTGGCGTACCAGATCGTGTTGAAGAACAGCTGACGGACGCCGCCGCATGTTGACCCTTGTCCTGGTGGTGATCCTGGCCGCGCTCGTCTTCGAGTTCATCAACGGCTTCCACGACACCGCCAATTCCATTGCCACCGTGGTGGCGACCAAGGTGCTCTCGCCCGGCTGGGCGGTGATGCTGGCCGCGGTCATGAACCTGATCGGCGCGCTGACCGGCACCGCGGTCGCGCTGACCATCGCCTCCGGCCTGCTCAACACCAACGTCGTGGAGGTCACCCCGCAGGTGATCCTGTGCGCGCTGCTGGGCGGCATCATCTGGAACCTGATCACGTGGTGGAAGGGCCTGCCGTCCTCCTCCTCGCACGCCCTGATCGGCGGCCTGTGCGGCGCCGGCCTGGCCGCGGCCCACAACAACTGGGATGCGCTGATCTGGTCCGAGCGCCTGGGCAGCTGGGCGCAGAACAAGGGCCTGCTGTGGAAGGTGTTCGTGCCGATGATCACCTCGCCGATCGCCGGTTTCCTGCTCGGCATCGTGGTGATGGTGCTGCTGTGGGGCCTGATCGCCGGCCTGGCCAGGATCGGTGGTGCCATCGGCCGCCTGGCCCGCCCGCGCATCGTCAACGCGTTCTTTGGCAAGGCCCAGATCGCCTCGGCGGCCTACATGGGCTTTGCCCACGGCCACAACGATGCGCAGAAAACCATGGGCATCATCGCCATGACGCTGATCGGTGCCGAAGCCACCGGTGCGTTGAACGACCTGCCGTCGTGGCTGGCCTTCATGCACCCGGACGCGCACGCCGGTGACGGCATCGCGATGTGGATCGTGCTGACCTGCGCGGTGGTGATGGCTGCCGGTACCGCCTCGGGCGGCTGGAAGATCATCAAGACGCTGGGCCACAAGATGGTCAAGCTGCACCCGATCCACGGCTTCGCCGCGGAGACCAGCTCGGCCACCATCCTGACCATGGCCGCCCACTTCGGCATGCCGGTCTCGACCACCCACAGCATCTCCACCGCCATCATGGGCGTCGGCTTCGCCAAGAACCCGCGTTCGCTGAAGTTCGGCGTGATCGAGCGCATCGTCTGGGCCTGGATCCTCACGATCCCCGCCGCCGGCGGCTGCGCGTACCTGATCCTGAAGCTGTTCGAGCTGTTCGGCTGGACCTGAGGCCAGCAGCCCGATAAACGAAAAAGCCCGCCGGATTCCGGCGGGCTTTTTTCATGGGCAAGGGATTCTTCCGTGCCCATCGTGCCGACCAACGGTCGGCACCCACCAACAGACAGCGCCCGGAAACTCGCCAACCCACGGATATCCCGCTGTTGCTTTTGAGGTTGCCGGCCAGCGGCCGGCACTACCGCGGGTGCCGGGCCGCAGGCCCGGCCACCACTACCACCCCTCAGTTGCGCTGGAACAGCGCCTGCACATCCTTCCGGAACGCCGCCTGGCTGTCCGCCCGGCTGTAGAACATGTGCCCGCCCGGATAGCTGCGCACCTGCACCCGGTCCGGGTTGCTGCCCATCGCCGGCATCTGGTCCACCGTCAGGATCGACCCCATGAACGGACACGACAGGTCGTTCCAGCCATGCACGATCAGCACCTGCAGGTGCGGATCGATCGCCACGGCCTGGCGCAGCTGGGTCACCGCCCCTTGGCGCAGCTCGCCACCGCGGTCCCACAGCCGGTTCACGTCGTAGTTCAGCGCCTGGTAGCGCGCATCGACCTTCCACCCGACCACGCGCGTCACGAAGTCGACCATCGCCGTGGTGGTCGGCGCGATGATGCTGTCCAGCAGCGGATCGTTGGCGCGCTGTTCCGGATCGTTCGGGAACGGGTCGAACGCGGTCACGTTGGAGTCGTAGCGGCTGCCCAGCGTGCCCTTGTCGCGGAACACCTCGCGCAGGTAAGCCTGGGTTTCCAGACGGCCACCGGCGCGGCGCACGAACTGCGGGTCCAGCCCGGTCAGCTCGGTCACCCGGCGCAGCATCGCCTCGGTCGCCTGCGGATCGCTGCGGCCCTTCATCAGCGCCGTGGCGTAGTCACCACGCGTGTATTCCACCACCTCGCGCATGGCCGCATCGGTCAGCTTGCCCTGGCGCTCCAGGTGCGCCGCGGCGATGGACGGCAACGTCTGCATCCACGCCATCGGCGAAACATCGGCGTTGTCTTCCAGGGTCGGGCTCAGGTACGGCGATACCAGCACCAGGCCGTTCATCGCCACGCCCAGGCGCGTCTGCAGGTAATGGGTGATGCGCGGGCCACGGTAGCCGCCGTAGCTTTCGCCGGTCAGGTACTTGCGCGCGCCCATGCGCTGGTTGCGCAGCAGCCAGTCGTAGATCGAGCGTGACAGGTACTCGATGTCGGCGCTGGGGTTGTACAGCTGCTTCTTCGCTTCATCATCGCTGATGCGCGCGCGGCTGAAACCCGTGCCGACCGGATCGATGAACACCAGGTCGGTGAAATCCAGCCAGGTGCCAGGGTTGTCGTGCAGGGTGGCCGGTGCCGAGGCACTGTCGCCTTCCGAGCCGAAGGTGACCACCTTGGGCCCGATCGCGCCCATGTTGAGGTAGACCGAAGATGCGCCGGGGCCGCCATTGAGGGCGAAGGTCACCGGGCGGTCCTTGCCGGGCATCGTGTAGGCGGTGAACACCACATCGGCGATCACCTTGCCCTTCTCGTCGCGCACCGGCAGGGTGCCGACGGTGGCGGTGTAGTCGAGGGTGCGGCCGGCCAGGTGCATGCTCTGGCGGGCGGAGGCATCGGCCGGCAGCGCGGGCGCTTCGGTCTTTTCCTCCTTGGTGTCGGGCTTGGATTCGGCGGCCGATGCGGTGAAGGCGCAGGCAGGGGCAACGAGCAGGCCGGCGCAGAGCGCGGCGATGTGCAGCAGGGACTTCATGGCACCAGGACGGTAGCGGAAGAGGATCCCGATGCTAGGCCGCCGCCCGGCGCACCGTATGTGTCCAAAGGCATGGCCGCCGGTGCTGGCCCGTTGCGGCCAGATTCGGTCAAGCGGGCAGGGCGCTCCGTGCCTCGTCGTCGGCCAGCAGGCCGTACACGGCCGAATCGGACAACTCGCCCTGGATGCGCCAGCGCTGGCGCAGCACGCCTTCCAGGTGGAAGCCCAGGCGATCGAGTACGTGTGCGGAGGGCTGGTTGCGCGGGTCGATCTCCGCTTCCACCCGATGCAGGCCCAGCGTCTCGAACAGATAGGCGAGCAGGTGCTGCAGCGCTTCGTGCATGTAGCCCTGGCCCTGCTTGCCGGGGGCCAGCAGGTAGCCGATCTCGGCGCGTGCGGCGTCACGGTCCAGCGCGAACACCACGCAGATGCCCAGCAACGGGCCTTCCGGCGATTCGCGCACGGCCAGCTTGAGCTGGGTGCCGGTGGTGTGCGCGGCGAGGTCGTCGTCGATCTGCGCGCGGGCTTCGGTCGGTCGCGTCCACGCCGGATGATTCCAGAAGCGCATCACGTCCGGGTCGGACTGCAGGGCGAACAGGGCGGCCGCATCGTCACGGCGGATCGGGCTCAGGACCAGGCGCGCGCTGTGCAGCGGCAGTCCCGGGAACAGCAGCGAATGGCTGGCCAATACGAGGGTCCACGCAGAGAGATGCGCATTATGGCGCCGCTGGGTTTGCCGATGGGGGCGTGATGTCCGGGGGGCATCAACCGGTAGTGGGGGGGGGGGGGGGGGGGGGGGGGGGGGCCGCCCCCCGCCCCCCCCGCCC
>NZ_JACVTT010000153.1:0-6432 GCF_016624665.1 Stenotrophomonas sp. S39
GCTGGCCTGTCACGCCGGAGGTCGCGGGTTCGAGTCCCGTCCGCTCCGCCAGCAGAGTTTGAAGTGTCAACGAAGATGCCCGTCGGTCCTGGACCTGCGGGCATTTTGCTTTTTCGGGGTGCGTGCATGCCCCGATCTGCCGGGCGCGGTCCGGCGCTACCGTTCAAGCGAAGCGACGCGGTCGAGCACCGCTTCCACCGCCAGATGCCGCTGCACCGACGCCTGCAGGGCCGCCAGCCCCGGGAACGCATCGGCCTGCAGCGCGCGCGCGAACAGCGCCGGCAGCTGGTCCAGATCACGCAGCCACAGCCCCGCGCCTGCGGCCTGCAGGCGTGCGGCGTGGTCGAACTGGTCGTAATCCAGCGGAAATACCAGCGACGGCACGCCCGCGCGCAGCGCGTGGTACATCACGCCGGCGCCGCCGTGGTGCAGCACCCGGTCATAGCGGTGCAGGTGGCGCGCGTAATCGACGAAGGGCAGCCGGTGCAGGTTCGGCAACGACTGCAGCGCGCTGTGTGTTTCATCCGCGTGCCCATCACTGACGTGGATCTGCCACTGCGGATGCAGCGCCGCCAGCGTCGCCGCCGCCTCGGCCAGGCGCGGTTTGATCCAGTCCTGATGGGTGCCGGCGGTGACCAGCAGATGCCGCGCACCCTGCACGAATAGCGGCGGCGCATGGGGGCCGGGTGGGGTGTGCAGCATCGGCCCGATGAACTGCAGCGCCCGTGGCCAGGTGCGGGGGAATTCCAGTTCCGGTACGCCCAGCGCGAGGATGCAGTCATCTGAATAGACCCGCTCGCTGCCATCGGCGCGATAGATCGACGGCACCCCCAGCCGCTGCATGGCCGAGCGCTGCCACGCGTGTACGCCGCGCTTGAACACGCGGGTCAGCTGCCGGCCGCAGGCGTGTTGCAGTGCCTGCCAACCAGTGCGCGCGGGGCTGAGGCCGCCCAGGTACGGCGGCGGACCGTCACTGCAGTCCAGCACGCAGGGCGAGGGCAGGCTGGTCCACCAGCGGATGCCGAGCTCGGCTGCCAGCAGGCCTGCCGGTGGCAGGGTGAAATCAACAATGACCAGGTCCGGGCGCGCGTGCTGCCAGCGCTCCTGCAGCGCCTGCCGCATCTGTTCCATCAGGCGCAGCGCCTGGGTCAGCTGGGCGTGCAGCCGCAGCGGGTTGGCCTTGACCGGCGTGGGTGGGTTGGCGATCTGCCACAGCGCCGCTTCCTGGTCTGCCGACAGCAGCACGCCACCGTTGAGTCCGCTGGCGGAGATCGCGGTCTGCGCGCCCGGCGTACTCAGGACGGTCACCTCATGCTGCGGCTGCAGCTGGCGGGCGATGGCGAGGATCGGGTGCAGGTGGCCGCTGTAGGGCGGGGCGAGCAGTTCGATCTTCATGCCTGTTCCTGCTGCAGGCGCGCAGCTAGTTCGCGGGCGATGGCGAGCACCGCTGGCTGTTGCAGGTAGTCCATGTGGCCGCTGTCGATCCACTGCCGCGCGCCGCGCCAGCCCAGCCGCGAGACCCAGTCCTGCCGCCCGACCAGCACCTGCAGCTGGGCCACCCGAGGTGCACGGCGCGCCACCGGCCCGTAGGCCAGCACGCTGCAGCGCTGCGCCAGGGCAGGTGGCAGTTCCAGGTTGGCCAGCAGTTCCAGCCCGCAGCTGCCGGCCAGCAGCAGGGTGTGCGGTGCGGCCTGCAGCAGCTGGGCCAGCGCGGGGCCGTGGGCCGCTGCGAAGCCTGGGCGACGCGAGCGCAGGTAATGGCGGGTGTTGTGCCAGCTGGCGGCCAGCAGTGCGGCGGGCTGGTGATCGGGCGTGGCGGCGTCGTAAGGAAAATTGCAGGGGTGCAGCACCCGCCCCGGCGCCAGCAGGGCCTTGCCGAAGGCGCGCTGCTGCGGACTCAGCGCGCAGCACGCCGGATCGCTCTGCCCGGTCAGGAAGGCCAGCTGCAGCCGCGTGCGGGTGCCCGGCATCGACTCAGCCCCCCTGGAAATCATCGTTGGCGCGCACCTGGTACAGCCGGGTACGCCAGCGGATGCGACGCACGCAGGCGGCGTGCAGCAGGTGGAGGGGCTGCAGCAGTTCGGCCAGCAGCGAGGCCAGCGGGCGATGCCGGGCGCGCCCACCGGCGCGGCGCTGCAGGTGCCGCAGCAGGCCGGTGCGCAGCAGCACGACCAGCGCGGCCACGAGGGCCGGCAGTCCGATCGGCGGCACTGCGGCCAGTACCAGCAGCGCCCACAGCAGCAGCGGCGGAAGACCATGCAGTACGCCGATCAGCAGGCGCAGGCGTGGTGACTCATCGCGCAGCAGCAGCACGGCGAACAGCATCCAGCGGTGCATCTGCTGGCGATAGCGCTGCAGGGTGGGCACATGCGTCTGCACCTCCACCGGCGCGGTGGACTGGAACAGGCGCGCACCTTGCCGGCGCAGCGCGCGGGCCAGTGCCAGGTCATCGGCCAGCATCCGCAGCAACGGGGTGAATCCGCCCAGCGCGCGCAGTCGCTCGCTGCGCAGCGCGTAGCACATGCCGTTGATCGACAGCGGTGCCAGCCACGGCAGCAGGCCGAGGTAGGTCAGCGCGGCATTGTTGTTGACGAACTGCGCCATCAAGCGTGCACCGGCGGCGCCGTCATCGCGGTAGCACGGCAGGGCGGTGACCAGATCGGCGTCGGCCGCGTCCAGTTCATCGACCAGCTGCGCCAGCGCCGCCGCTGACAGGCGCGCGTCGTCGTCCAGCACCAGCAGCACCGGCTCGCGCACCTGCGGCAGCACGGCATCCAGCTTGAAGGTCTTCGGGTTGGTGCCCTCCGGCGCGGCCGGGCAGCGCAGGCAGGTGATGTGGTGGCCGGGATGCGCCGCGCACAGCGCTGCGGCGGTGGCCAGCCCGGTGCTGTCGGCGTCGTCCAGCAGCCAGTGGAAATGCGCGCCTGGCAGGGCCCGCAGGTTGTGCTGCAGCACCTGCGCCAGCAGCGGGTCGCCGCCGAGGATGGGCTGCAGGATGGCCACGCCGCTGCCGCCGTACCCGGCCGGTGCCTGCGGCCGGGGCGGGCGCTGGCCCAGGATGCGCAGCGCGCCGGCTGCCTTCAGGCCCATCAGCAGCAGGTACAGGGCCGCCAGCACCAGGCTGGCCAGCTGAACCCCGTTCAGGCTCAGGCCGCCCATTGCGCACGCTGCTCGTCGATGAAACGTTCGATACCGTCTTCCATCGACACCCGTGGCGGCCCGAGGTCGGCCAGCATGCGCTGCGGATTGAAGGTCTTTGAATAGGCGAAGGCGGCCACCCCGAAGCGGGTGATCGGCGGCTCGCCGCGCAGGCGCAGGGCGCGCCAACCGGCTTCGACCACGCTGGCGGCACGCAGGGCCAGAGCGGTCGGTACGCGGCGGTGCGGTGGTGGCAGCTGCAGGGCGGCCAGCAACCGCTGCAGCAGGGCATGCAGGTCCACCGGCTGCGCGCTGGTCAGGTTGTAGGCCGGGCCCAGCTGCGGCGCCTGGGCGGCGCGCAGCAGGTACTCCACCAGGGTGTCGATGTGGATCAGGTCCATCTGCGGCGGACCGCCGGGGCTGACCAGCAGCGGCACGCCGCCGCGACGCGCAGCCGCCAGCAGGCGCGGCAGCAGCACCGTATCGCCCGGGCCGAAGACGGCGCGCGGGCGCAGGATGCACGACGGGCCCTCGTAGCCGGCCAGCAGGCGTTCGGCGCCGGCCTTGCTGCGCGCGTATTCATTCAGGAAGACGGGGCCGATCGGGCTGTCTTCGTCCAGATCGTACTGGTGCGCCTCGCGGTAGAACACGGCCGTGCTGGACACCAGCAACAGGCGCGGATGGCCGGCGCGGCGGCAGAAGTCGATCACCTGCGCGGTGGTGTCCACGTTCTGCTGCTGGAACTGCGCGGGGCTGCCCCAGGGGGTGACCCGCGCGGCGGCATGGACCACCACGTCAGGCCGGAACGCCAGCTCAAACGGCTGCGACAGGTCCAGCGCGGCGTAGTGGGGCAGGGGCAGCGGCCGGCGGGCGACACCCAGCGCCTCCACCCCGGGCACGTCGGCGAGGCGGCGCAGCAGAGCGCCCCCCACGAAGCCGGAGGCGCCGGTGACCAGGATGCGCATGGACGTATTCCTCCTTGTGCCCGTGACGCGACGCAGCCGGGGCAGGCCGCCCAGATGACCGCCCAGTATGCGCCGGCTGCTGCGCGTGCGGCCATCGCAGGCACGGCGTGGACAGTGCGCATGGGGCGCAGATCCTTGCCCTGCCTGCCTCCGCGCCGTTTTTGGTGCGGGCCGCGAAGCGGGTTACACTGCCGGGCTCGCCAATCAGGCCATGTGATTCCTCACCATGCTGCAGAAACTCCGCGACAAGACCTCAGGCTGGATCGTCACCGTGATCCTGGGGCTGCTGATGATTCCGTTCCTGTTCGTGATCGACAACAGCTACCTCGGTGGTGTCGGCGCACAGAACGTGGCCAAGGTTTCGGCACCGCCGACCTGGTGGCGCTCGGCGCCGTCGTGGTGGCCGGTGCGCATGCTGTGGCAGCACCACGAGATCAGCGCGCAGGATTTCCGTACCCGCTTCGAGCAGGAGCGCATGCGTGAGCGCCAGCAGCAGGGCGAGAACTTCGACCCGCGCGCGTTCGAGAGCACCGAGAACAAGCTGGCCGTGCTTGACCAGCTGGTCGACGAGCAGGTCGTGCGCCTGGTGGGCGAACAGGCCGGCGTGGTTGTCGGTGACGGTGCCGTGCGCGATTACATCCTGACCATCCCGGCCTTCCTCGGCAGCGATGGCAAGTTCAATGAAAACAACTACCGGCTGGCGCTGGGCGGTGGCAATCCGCCGCGTACCCCGGCGCAGTTCCAGGAAGAAGTGCGTGCCAGCCTGCAGCAGTCGGTGATCCCGGCCGGCCTGCAGAACTCCGGCTTCGTCACCCAGGCCGAGACCGAGCGCCTGCTGAAGCTGCTGGGCGAAACCCGTGACGTCGAGCTGGTCGCGCTGCCGGAAGTGCCGGCCGATACCGCGCCGGTCACCGATGCGCAGATCAAGCAGTGGTATGACAGCCACGGCAAGGATTTCCGCCAGGCCGAGTCGGTCACGCTGGAATACGTCGAGCTCAACGGTGCCAACCTGCCGGCGCCGGTGCCGGCCGATGAGGCGACCCTGCGCAAGCGCTACGAGGAAGAGAAGGCGAAGTTCGCGACCCCGGAACAGCGCCAGGCCTCGCACATCCTGATCACCGGCGACGGTGCCGAAGCCAAGGCCGCCAAGCTGGCGACCGAAGCCAAGGCGGCCGGTGCCGACTTTGCCGCACTGGCCAAGGCCAACTCGGAAGATCCGGGTTCCAAGGACCAGGGTGGTGACCTGGGCTGGGTCGAGCGTGGCGCGATGGTCAAGCCGTTCGAAGACGCGCTGTTCGCTGCCAAGGCGGGTGACGTGATCGGCCCGGTCAAGACCGACTTCGGCTACCACATCATCAAGGTCGCGGCCGTGCGCGGTGGCGAAGGCAAGTCGTTCGAGGAAGTGCGCGACACGCTGGCCGCCGAACAGCTGAAGGCCGACGGCGAGCGTGGCTTCAACGATCTGGCCGGCCGCCTGGTCGACGCCATCAACAAGAGCCCGAGCGACCTGGTTGCCGCGGCCAAGTCGGTGGACCTGCCGGTGCAGACCCTGGGCCCGATCACCCGTGCCACCGCCAGCGGCATCGCTGCTGACCCGGCGGTGCTGCGTTCGGCCTTCTCCGACGTGATGGTGCAGGACGGTACCTCCAGCGATCCGATCGCCCTGGGCGGCAGCACCAACCACAGTGTCGTGATCCGCGTGGCCGCGCACACCCCGGAACAGGCGCTGCCGCTGGACAAGGCCCGCGAGCAGGTCATCGCCGCGATCCGTGCCGACCGCCAGCGCCAGGCCAGCGACAAGGCCGCTGATGCCCTGCTGGCCAAGCTGAAGGGCGGTGCCAGCCTGCAGTCGCTGGTGGCCAGCGACAAGCTGCAGGTCAGCCCGATGCCGGGCCTGCCGCGCAGCCAGCCGGTGCCGACCCCGGAAATCAACCGCGCCATCTTCGGTGCGCCGGTGCCGGCCGAAGGCAAGCCGAGCTACGGCAAGGTTGACGTCAACGGTCACGCACTGGTCTTCGTGGTGAACAAGGTCACCCCGGGCAACATCAAGGAAGTGACGCCGGAACAGCAGAAGCAGCTGAAGGACCAGCTGAGCCAGATCGACGGCATGGCCGCGGCCAAGGCCTACATCGATGCGATGCGCAAGAAGTTCCTGGTGCAGACCACCGAAGCGAACCTGTAAGCCACACGGCGGGCAGGACGAAAAAGGCCCGGCAATGCCGGGCCTTTTTTGTTGGCGCGTCCGCTGTATGTAGAGTCGAGCTTGCTCGACTGCTTTTGTAGAGTCGAGCTTGCTCGACTGCTTTTGTAGAGTCGAGCTTGCTCGACT
>NZ_JACVTT010000154.1:0-6422 GCF_016624665.1 Stenotrophomonas sp. S39
GTGGTTGTCGCGTCGCCCCCCCCCCCCCCCCCCCCCCCCCCCCCGCCAACCCACGGAAAGCCCGTCGTTGACGTTGACGTTGCTGTGGCTTGAAGCAGGTGCAGGGCTGCAAGCCCTGCCCAGAACACCCCCCTCGTGCACAATGGGCCGACCCCGCCTGGACGTTCCCCGATGTCGAGCAAGCCGTATTCAGAAGCCTGCGAACGCAACCGCGAACCCATCGCGGCCGCGCTCGACCCATGGATGGGCGACCGGCATCGGGTGCTGGAGATCGGCAGTGGCACCGGCCAGCATGCGGCCTTCTTCGCCGAGCGCTGGCCGTGGCTGCGCTGGCAGCCCAGCGACCACCCGGATCATCTGCCCGGCATCGAGGCCTGGCGCGCCGAGGCCGCGCTGCTCAACCTGCTGCCGCCGGTGCCGCTGCAGGTGGAACTGCCGCCCGCAGCGGGCCTGACGCTGCCCGCAGGCAGCACGTTCGATGCAGCGTTCAGTGCCAATACCCTGCACATCATGGGCTGGCAGCACGTGCAGGCGTTGTTTGCCGCGCTGCCGCCGCTGCTGCGCCACGGTGCGCTGCTGGCGGTCTACGGCCCGTTCAACTACGGCGGCCGTTACACCAGCGACAGCAACGCGCAGTTCGATGCCTGGCTGAAGGCGCGCGACCCGCGCAGCGGCATCCGCGACAGCGAAGCGGTGCAGGCGCTGGCCGAGGACAACGGCTTCACCCGCCTGCGCGACGTGGCGATGCCGGCCAACAACCGCCTGCTGCTGTGGCGGCTGGGCTGAACCGCGGGTAGTGCCGGCCGCTGGCCGGCAACCAATTCCGCGGCCTTCAAGCCACCTGCACGATGTGCAGCGCCTTCGGGTTGCGCCACTGCGCCAGCAGCGCCGCTTCCCGCGCCTTGGCCTGCGCGAAATGCGCTTCCTTGACGTGGCCGAAGCCGCGGATGTGCTCGGGCACGCTGGCGATTTCCACCGCCAGTGCCAGGCGGCCGTCTTCCAGGCCTTCCAGCAGCTGCTGCACGGTGGCTTCGTAGTCGGCAATCAGCTGGCGCTCCATGCGGCGTTCTTCGGTACGGCCGAACACATCCAGGCGGCCGCCACGCAGGAACTTCAGCTTCGCCAGCAGGCCGAAGGCTTTGAACATCCACGGGCCGTATTCCTTCTTCAGCAACCGGCCCTGCTCATCCTTCTTGGCGAACAGCGGCGGCGCCAGGTGGAAGCGCAGCTGGTAATCGCCCTCGAACTGCTGCTGCAGGCGGCGCTGGAAGTCGCCGCTGGTGTACAGGCGGGCCACTTCGTACTCGTCCTTGTAGGCCATCAGCTTGAACAGGTAGCGGGCCACGGTCTCGGTCAGCGCCGTGGAACCGCCGATGCGCTCGGCCTCGGCGGCGCGCACGCGCTCGACCAGGCTGCGGTAGCGGTTGGCATAGGCGGCATCCTGGTACTCGACGAGGAACGCGCTGCGGCGCTCGATCATTTCATCCAGCGAACGCGACAGCCGCGCGTCGTCCAGCGGCAGGAAGGCCACGTCGCCACCGTGCGAGGGCAGGCCGCGCAGTTCGCGTTCGTCGGCGGTGTTGCGCGGTGCGGCGGTGGCGCCCCATTCGTTGCCTTCCCATTCGCCCGGCGGCAGCGGGTGCAGCGGGCCCGGGGTGGATTCGGTATCGGTGTGGCGGTTGCGCACCAGGCCGGCCGCCTGCTGCACGGCCTGCGGGTCGACCACGGCCAGGCGGCCCCAGGCGAACGCCTGCTGGTTCATCGCCACGGCCGCGCCGTTCAGTTCAATGGCACGCATCAGCGAGTCGAACGACAGCGGCACCAGGCCCTGCTGCCACGCGTAGCCGAGGATGAACAGGTTGGCGGCGATGGCATCGCCCAGCAGCGCGGTGGCCAGTTGGGTGGCGTCCAGCTGCAGCGGTTCCTGGCCGCCCAGCGCCACGCGCACGCCGGCCACGATGTCGGCGGCCGGGAACTGCATGTCGGGGCGGGTGGTGAAGGTGCCCGGCATCGCCTCATAGGTGTTGAGCACGACCTGCGAACGGCCGGCGCGCACCTTCGACAGCGCCCAGTAATCGTTCACCACCACCATGTCGCAGCCCAGCACCAGGTCGGCCTCACCGGCGGCGATGCGCACGGCGTGGATGTCGTCCGGGCGGCGGGCGATGCGGATGTGCGTGGTCACCGCGCCACCCTTCTGCGCCAGGCCGGTCTGGTCGAGCACGGTCGCGCCCTTGCCTTCCAGATGGCCGGCCATGCCCAGCAGCGCGCCGATGGTCACCACGCCGGTACCGCCGACGCCGGTGATCAGGATGTTCCAGGGCTGTTCCAGCGTGCCGCGGATGGTCGGCGCCGGCAGGTTGTCCAGCAGGGTGGAGGCATCGCGCTTGCTGCCCTTGCGCGGCTGGCCACCGTGCACGGTGACGAAGCTCGGGCAGAAGCCATTCACGCAGGAATAGTCCTTGTTGCAGTTGGACTGGTCGATCTCGCGCTTGCGCCCGAACTCGGTCTCCTTCGGCAGCACCGACACGCAGAAGCTCTTCTTGCCGCAGTCGCCGCAGCCTTCGCAGACCAGCGAATTGATCAGCACGCGCTTCTGCGGGTCTTCCAGCTTGCCGCGCTTGCGGCGGCGGCGCTTCTCGGTGGCGCAGGTCTGTTCGTAGATCAGGATCGAAACACCCTTCACTTCACGCAGGCGCTTCTGCACGGCATCCAGTTCGCTGCGGTCGTGGAACTCGACGTCGCTGGGGAAATGCTCGCGCTGGCCGGTCCACTTGCCGATGTTGTCCGACAGCACCACGATGGTGTGGATGCCCTCGGCGCGCATCTGCCTGGCGATGTCGGGCACGCTCAGCGGGCCGTCCACCGGCTGGCCGCCGGTCATCGCCACCGCATCGTTGTAGAGGATCTTGTAGGTGATGTTGACGCCGGCGGCGACCGCCTGGCGGATCGCCAGCGAGCCGCTGTGGAAATAGGTGCCGTCGCCCAGGTTCTGGAATACGTGCGCGGTGTCGGTGAACGGCGCCTGCCCGGCCCAGGTCACGCCTTCGCCGCCCATGTGGGTGAAGGTGTCGGTGCTGCGGTCCATCCAGGTCACCATGTAATGGCAACCGATGCCGGCCAGCGCCCGCGAACCTTCCGGCACCTGGGTGGAGGTGTTGTGCGGGCAGCCCGAGCAGTAGTGGGGCACGCGCGGGAAGCTGGCGCGCGGCAACGCAAGCTCGGCTTCCTTTTCCTGCATCCACTGCAGGCGCTGCTCGATCGATTCGTTGTTGAAGAACTTCTGGATGCGGCGGCCGATCACGCCGGCGATGGTGGCCGGGGTCAGTTCGCCGGTGGACGGCAGGATCCACTCGCCGCTCTCGTCGTACTTGCCGACGATGGACGGGCGCTGGCCCCCGCTCACCGGCCAGTTGAAGAACTGTTCCTTCATCTGGCGCTCGATGAAGGCGCGCTTCTCCTCCACCACGATGATGTCTTCCAGGCCCTGGGCGAAGCGGGCGATGCCCTCCGGCTCCAGCGGCCAGGTCATGCCGACCTTGTACACGCGGATGCCGATGTCGGCGCAGGCCGCTTCGTCCAGGCCCAGGTATTCCAGCGCCTGCAGCACGTCCAGGTAGCTCTTGCCGGTGGTGACGATGCCCAGCCGCGCGCGCGGCGCGTCCATCACCACCTTGTCGATGCCGTTGGCACGGGCAAAGGCCTGGGCTGCCTTCACCGCATAGCGGTGCAGGCGCATTTCCTGGTCCAGCGGCGGGTCCGGCCAGCGGATGTTGAGGCCGCCGCTGGGCATGTCGAAGTCTTCGGGCAGCACGATGCGCCGGGCCAGCGGATCGACCTCGACCGAGGCCGACGATTCCACCGTCTCGGCGATGGTCTTGAAGCCGACCCAGCGGCCGGTGTAACGGCTCATCGCCCAGCCCAGCAGGCCCATGTCGAGGATGTCCTGCACGCCGGCCGGGTTCAGCACCGGCATCATCGCGCTGACGAATTCGTCCTCGCTGCCATGCGGCAGGGTCGAGCTGCGGCAGGCATGGTCATCGGCAGCCAGCGCCAGCACGCCGCCGTATCGCGAGGTGCCGGCGGCATTGGCATGCTTGAACACGTCGCCACAGCGGTCCACGCCGGGGCCTTTGCCATACCACATGCCGAACACGCCCTGCACGTTGGCGCCGGGGAACAGGTTGGTCTGCTGCGTGCCCCACACCATGGTGGCGCCCAGGTCCTCGTTCAGGCCCGGGGTGAACTTCACCTTGGCCGCTTCCAGGTGCTGGCGCGCGCGCCACAGCTCCAGGTCGAAGCCACCCAGCGGGCTGCCGCGGTAGCCACTGACGAAGCCGGCGCTGTCGATGCCCTCGTGCGCATCACGCAGGCGCTGCATCAGCGGCAACCGCACCAGCGCCTGCACGCCACTCAGGTAGATCCGCCCCTCGTTGCGGGTGTATTTGTGGTCGAGCGTGTAATCACGGTCGATCAGGTCGGCGGAAGAGGGCGAAGTGAGTTGCGCGGTACTGGTCATGGCTGGCCCGGTAGGATCGGCTGGCACCGGCCGCGTGCGGGCACGCGGCGGGAAAGGCGCGGATTGTAACAGTGGGGCCCGGAAGGCCCGGCACTCGCATCGGTGGCCGTGCTGGGGTTAGGATCGGGGTGAGAGGGGAGGTTGGTGTTTCAACCTGGGGGATTTTTGATGTCAGTTGCAGGAAAGTTCGTGGCCGGCGTGCTGCTGGTCTCGGGCGCGGCGTGCGCGTGGGCCGCACCGGCATTGCCGGTACCGCAGGAGTTCTATTTTGACAATGATGCTGCCGCCGCGCCGATCATCGTGGTGGCCGGCAGCGGCGACGACCTGGTCGCGCAGCTGCTGAAGCAGCGCGAGCGTGGGCGCAAGACGCTGGAGGCCTCGGTGCAGCTGGCCTCGGTGGCCATCGCGCAGGGCCGTGCGGAGCTGGGCGAACAGCTCTACCGCGAGGCGCTGGCCGAAGCCTCCGTGCAGAGCAGCCTGGGCCGCAGCGTGCGCTGGAACTACGGCTGGGACCTGCTGCGCCAGGGCCAGGCACTGGCTGCGCTGGAACAGTGGCAATCGGTGGCCAACAACCTGCGCAGCAACGCGGCCTGGATTCCGCCGACCTACGCGCTGGCGTTGTGGCGGGCCGGCCAGCAGCAGGAAGCGGTGAAGTGGTATGCCGCCGCCGTGCGCACCGAGCCCAGCCAGTGGAGCGACAGCAGCCGCTATGCGCAGCTGCTGCCGGGCTGGCGCGATGATGAGCGGGCCAGCCTGGCTGAAGTGCAGCAGGCCTGGGCCGCGGCGCCGCCGGCCTGGCCGTGAGCCACGACCGCAGGCGCTTGCCGCCTGCGGTGCTGCATCGCACAATCGAAAAGGTCGCAGGCATCTGCCTGAGGGGGAGATGCCCATGGCCTTTGATGCGTTCGCCCTGATCCTGGCCATGCTCGGGCTGGGCATGCTGTTCGCCCGCCTGCGCGCGTTGCCGGACAACGCCGCCGAGACGCTGAACAAAGTGGTGCTGTACGTCTGCCTGCCCGCGGCGGTGCTGACCTACGTGCCGCGCCTGCAGCTGGATGCCAGCCTGCTGGGGTTGATGGCCACGCCGTGGCTGCTGATGCTGGCGACCTGGGCGCTGGTCAGCCTGGCGACCCGCGTGTTCGGCTTCGCCCGCGACGTGCACGCGGTGCTGCTGATCTGCGTGGCCCTGGCCAACTCCAGTTTCATCGGCTACCCGATGGTGCGTGCGCTGCTGGGCGATGCGGCGCTGCCCTATGCCGTGGTCTACGACCAGTTCGGCACCTTCCTGTTGTTGTCGACCTTTGGCCTGCTGGTGCTGGCGCGCTACAGCGGCGACCGCCCGCCGACCGCCCTGCAGGTGCTGGCCCGCATTGGCCGCTTCCCGCCGCTGTGGGCGTTGCTGTTCGCCCTGTTGCTGATGCCGGCGCAGCCACCGTCGTGGATCGGCACCGCGCTGAAGCAGCTGGCCGATGCGATGCTGCCGCTGGTGATGCTGGCGGTGGGGCTGTCGATCCAGCTGCGCCTGCGCCGCGAGGAGCTGCGGCCGTTGGCGGTGGGCCTGCTGTTGAAGCTGCTGGTGCTGCCGGCGCTGGCATTGCCGCTGTCGTGGGCGCTGGGCATGCAGGGGATGATGTTGAAGGCCAACGTCCTGGAATCGGCGATGCCGACGATGATCACCGCTGCCGCGCTGGCGATCTCGCACCGGCTGGCGCCACGGCTGGCGGCGGCGCTGGTGGGGTATGGGATCGTGCTGTCGCTGGTGACGCTGCCGGCGTGGATGTGGGTACTGGGGTGATGGTTGTCGGCAGGGCTTGCAGCCCTGCACCCGCTTCAAGCCACGGCAACGGCAACGTCAAAAGCTGGCTTTCCGTGGGATGGCGGGGTGGGTCCGGTTGAGGGGGAC